>JAOPUQ010000322.1 GCA_025963425.1 Modestobacter sp.
TCGCGCGCCAGCAGGTCACGATACCAGCCGGCGGACCTGCTCCCCGCCGGCCCGGGGCGCACCCCGGGGCAGGGGGCGCCGTGCGGTCAGACGACCTCGCGGAGCAGCCCGCTGGCCACCTCGTAGACGGTGCCGCGCACCTCGGCCGACAGCAGGTAGGGCGCCGCCGCGATGATCCGCATCGACTCCCGGACGTCGGCGTCGACGTCGGCGAAGGCGCGGGCCGGCCACGGCGGACGGTGCCCGGTGCGGCTCTCGACCAGGTCGGCGAACTCCGCGTCGGAGGCCTTCTGCAGGCCGCAGTCGGTGTGGTGGACCAGCACGACCGCGCGGGTGCCCAGCAGGTGCTGGGAGACCGCCAGCGAGCGCAGGGTGTCGTCGGTGACGACCCCACCGGCATTGCGGATGACGTGGGCCTCGCCCACGCCCAGGCCCAGCATCCCGAACAGCGGCATCCGGGAGTCCATGCAGGCCACCACGGCGACGCCGCGCGCCGGGGCCACCGGCAGGTCGCCGGGGAACTGCGCCATCCACTCCCGGTTGGCCGCCAACATCCTGTCGATCTCGGTCACCCGTAGGTCCTCCGCTCTGCTCGGGAACACCCGACGTTAGCGGCAGGTGACCACCGACGGCCCACGGGCCTGCCTCGGGCGGGCGTGTGGCGCGGGTCCGGCCCGTACCCGCCGGACCTCCCCGGGAACCGGATCGGCCAGGATGAGCGGGTGCGCACCGTCGAGGAACACCAGGCGGTGGTCGCCGGTCTGCTGCGGCCCCTGCCGGTCGAAGAGGTTCCGGTC
Source organism: Modestobacter sp. (assembly GCA_025963425.1). Classification (GTDB taxonomy): domain Bacteria; phylum Actinomycetota; class Actinomycetes; order Mycobacteriales; family Geodermatophilaceae; genus Modestobacter. The sequence continues at coordinate 798 of JAOPUQ010000322.1, forward strand.
ACCGCCGCGGCCGGCCGAGTGCTGGCCCGCGACGTGCTGGCGCTGGTCGCCCTGCCCGGTTTCGACAACTCCGCGATGGACGGTTACGCCGCCCGCGCCGCCGAGGTCGGGACGGCGAGCGAGCAGGCCCCGGTCCGCCTGCCGGTGGCCGCCGACATCCCCGCGGGGCGCACCGACGTCCCTGTGCTGGAGCCGGGCACGGTGCACCGGATCATGACCGGCGCCCCGGTGCCGGTGGGCGCCGACGTGATCGTCCCGGTCGAGGGCACCGACGGCGCCACCGACGTCGTCACCATCACCGGTGCCCCGGCGGTCGGCACCCACCTGCGGCACGCCGGGGAGGACATCGCGGCCGGCGCCGTCGCCCTGCCCGCCGGCACGGCACTGGGCCCCGCCCAGCTCGGCCTGGCCGCAGCCGTCGGCCACGCCACGGTGCCGGTCCGGCGCCGCCCCCGGGTGCTCGTGCTGTCGACCGGCAGCGAGCTGGTCGAACCCGGCCGGCCCCTGGCCCCCGGCCAGATCTACGAGTCGAACTCGGTGCTGCTGGCCGCCGCGGTGGCCGATGCCGGCGGCGAGCCGCGCACCCTGCACTTCGTCCCCGACGACGTCGACCAGTTCCTCGCCACGGTCCGCGCCGAGCTGGCCACCGCCGACCTGCTGATCACCAGCGGCGGGGTGAGCGCCGGCGCCTACGAGGTCGTCAAGGACGCCTTCGGCGCGCTGGGCACGGTCGAGTTCGTCAAGGTCGCCATGCAGCCCGGCGGTCCGCAGGGCGCCGGCACGGTGGACGACGTCCCGGTCGTGACGCTGCCGGGCAACCCGGTCAGCTCGTTCGTGTCCTTCGAGGTGTTCGTGCGCCCGGCGTTGCGGCGGGCCCTCGGCCACGCCGCCCCCGACCGGTTGCGGACCTCCGCCCGGCTGAGCGAGGCCCTGCGCTCCCCCGCCGGTCGCCAGCAGTTCCTCCGCGGCCGCTTCGACGGCGGCGTGGTCGCCCAGGTCGGCGGCCCCGGCTCGCACCTGGTCGCGCACCTCGCGCGGGCCAACTGCCTGGTCGTCGTCCCCGAGGACGTCACCGAGCTGCCCGCCGGGGCCGAGGTCGTCGTCGTCCTGATCGAAGGAGCACTCCAGTGACCCAGGAACCCCGCCTCACCCACGTCGACGAGACCGGTGCCGCCCGGATGGTCGACGTCACCGACAAGCCGGTCACCGCCCGGGTGGCCACGGCCGCCGGGCGGGTGCTGGTCAGCCCGGAGGTCGTGGCCCTGCTGCGCGGGGCCGGTGTGCCCAAGGGCGACGCGGTGGCCGTCGCCCGGATCGCCGGCATCGCCGGGGCCAAGCGGACGCCGGACCTCATCCCCCTGTGCCACCCCATCGCGCTGCACGGCGTCACCGTCGACGTCGAGGTGACCGACGACGCGGTCGAGCTCACCGCCACCGCCCGGACCGCCGACCGCACCGGGGTCGAGATGGAGGCGCTGACCTCGGTCGCCGTCGCCGGGCTCACCGTGATCGACATGGTCAAGGCCGTCGACCCGCGGGCGACGATCACCGACGTCCGGCTGCTGACCAAGTCCGGCGGCAAGAGCGGCGACTGGGTCCGATGACGGGGCTGCCGGACGGCGCCCGCGCCGTCGTCGTCACCGCCTCCAACCGGGCCTCCGCCGGGGTCTACGAGGACACCAGCGGCCGGCTGCTCGCCGACGGACTGCGGGAGCTCGGCTTCGCCGTCGAGGGTCCGCACGTGCTCCCTGACGACCTCGAGGCCCTCGCCCAGGCGCTGCGCACGGCGGTCGCCGACGGCGCCGACCTGGTGCTCACCACCGGCGGCACCGGGCTCACGCCCACCGACGTCACCCCCGAGGCCACCCGGGCGGTGCTGGAGCGCGAGGCACCGGGCATCGCCGAGGCGGTCCGCCGGTACGGCGCGGAGCACGTGCCCACCTCGGTTCTCTCCCGGGGGCTGGCCGGCACCGCCGGCCGGACGCTGATCGTGAACCTCCCCGGCTCCTCCGGCGGGGTGCGCGACGGGCTGGCCGTGCTGGGGCCACTGCTCCCCCACGTGGTCAGCCAACTCCGCGGTGGCGATCATGACACTGCGGTGCCACCCCGACGCGACCACGGCTGACGGGACAGGGACCACCCGACCACCGGTGCCGACACAGTCGGCTCCGTGGACCCGGCGCGGGGCCGAAGGCTCCCGCCGGGGACGCGGGAAACGGCTCACATCAGGCCGGGTACGGCCCCTGATCGCGGGGCGACGCGGAGCATCGAAGTGTTACGGCAACAACAACCTCTCGGGGCGCGTGTAGACGTTGCAGCCGTCGCCCCGCAGGAAGCCGATGAGGGTGATCCCGACCTCCTCGGCCAGCTCCACCGCCAGCGAGCTGGGCGCGGACACCGCCGCCAGCACCGGAACCCCGGCCATCGCCGCCTTCTGGGTCAGCTCGAACGACGAGCGGCCGCTGACCATCAGCACGTGACCGGCCAGCGGGACCCGGCCCTCCCGGATCGCGTTCCCGACGACCTTGTCGACCGCGTTGTGCCGGCCGACGTCCTCACGCAGGGCCACCAGCTCCCCCTCGGTGGTGAACAGGCCGGCCGCGTGCAGCCCCCCGGTGCGGTCGAAGACCTGCTGGGCCGCCCGCAGCCGGTCCGGCAGCGCCAGCAGGGTGGCCAGGGTCAGCCGGGTGCCGTCGGCGGCGACGTCGAAGGCGGTCCTGGTGCGGATCGCGTCGATGCTCGCCTTGCCGCACACGCCGCAGGAGCTGGAGGTGTAGAAGTTCCGGTCCAGCGCGGTGTCCGGGGCCTCCACGCCTGGGGCGAGGTCGACGTCGACGACGTTGTAGGTGTTCCGGCCGGTGTCGTCGACGGAGTTGCAGTACCGCAGCCCGGCGATGTCGGCGGAGGTCCGGATGACGCCCTCGGTGGCCAGGAAGCCGTGCACGAGGTCGAAGTCGTCGCCGGGGGTGCGCATGGTCACCGCCAGCGGAGTGCCCGCCAGCCGGATCTCCAACGGCTCCTCGGCCGCCACGGTGTCCGGGCGGGTGCTGTGCACGGCCCCGCGGATGCGCAGTACGGGCGTTCGGCTGGTGACTCGTCCCACGGGGGCGACGGTACTGCGCGGTAGCGCCCTACCGTTCGCCCCATGAACGCTCTCCCGTCCTTCGACGCCGTCGTGCTGGCCGGTGGGCGGGCGGTGCGCCTGGGCGGGCAGGCGAAACCGCAACTGGAGGTGGGCGGCCGGACGATGCTGGCCGCCGTACTGGCCGCCGTGAGCGACGCCGAGCGGCGGGTCGTGGTGGGGCCGCCCCAGCCGGTGCCCGACGACGTCGTCCTGGTGCGGGAGGAGCCGCCGGGCGGGGGTCCGGTCCCGGCGCTGCGGGCCGGGCTTGCCGCGGTCACCCAGGACGTCGTCGCCGTGCTGGCCGGGGACCTGCCCTTCCTGACCTCCGCGGTGGTCAGCGGCCTGCGCGAGCGGCTCACCGGCGACGGGGTGCTCGTGGTGGACGCGACCGGCCGGGACCAGCTGCTGCTCGGCCTCTGGCGCACCACGGCCTTGCGCGCCGCGGTGGCCGGCACCGGCGGCCCGACCTCGATGCGCGCCGTGCTGTCCCCGCTGGCCGTGCGGCGGTGGCGGCCGGACGCCCCCACCGGCGGCCCGGCCCCGTGGACCGACTGCGACACCCCGGCCGACCTGGCCCGTGCCCGTGCCCACCGCCCCGGCCGACTGCCGCCCGGCCCCCGCGGGTAGTGCGCAGGGCATGCGCATCGTCATCGCAGGAGCCCACGGGCAGGTCGCCCGCCGCCTCGGCCGGCTGTTGAGCAGTCGCGGGGACACCGTGACGGGCATCATCCGCAACCCCGACCACCGGGCGGACCTGGAGTCCGACGGGGTCGAACCGGTGGTCCTGGACCTGGAGCAGGCCTCCGTCGAGGAGGTGGCGGCCGTGCTGACCGGCGCCGACGGCGTGGTCTTCGCCGCCGGCGGCGGCCCGAACAGCGGCATCGCGCGCAAGGACACCGTGGACCGGGCGGCGGCCGTGCTGCTGGCCGACGCCGCCGAGGCGGCCGGCGTCCGCAGGTACGCGTTGGTGTCGTCCATGGGCGTGGACGCCGTGGCCGATGGCGCGACGCCGGACGGCGTCGACGAGGTGTTCGTCGCCTATCTGCGGGCCAAGCTGGCCGCCGAGCAGAACGTGCTCCCCCGCCCCGGCCTGGACGTCACGATCGTGCGCCCCGGCGGGCTGACCGACGACCCCGGCACCGGGCGGGTCCACCTGGACCGGCACGTCCCGCGGGGCCAGGTCCCCCGGGACGACGTCGCCGCCGTGCTCGTGGCCCTGCTGGACGACCCCCGCAGCGGCGCGGTCGTGGAGCTCGTCGGCGGCGACACCCCGGTGACCGAGGCGGTCGCGGCCATCCCGTGAGCGGGGTCGGGCCCGCTCAGCGGGCGTCGCGCCGGGCGCGGGTGACCATCGCCCGGGCGGCGAGCTCGTCGTCCGCGGGGTAGTCGACCCGGACCAGGGTGAGCCCGCCGGCCGGTGCGACCGGGACGTCGTCCGCGCGCGTCGTGCGGGTCAGCAGGGTGGCCGGCCACTCCGGTGGACGCCGCCCCTCCCCCACGGCCAGCAGCGCCCCCACGAGGCTGCGGACCATGGAGTGGCAGAAGGCGTCGGCGGACGCGGCCACGGTCACCAGCGGGCCGCTGCGGGCGACGTCGAGGGCCAGCAGCGTCCGGATGGTGGTGGCACCCTCGCGGCGCCGGCAGAACGCCGCAAAGTCCTGCTCGCCCAGCAGCAGACCGGCGGCCAGCTGCATGGCCCCGGCGTCCAGGCGTCGCGGCCAGCCCACCGTGTCGGCCCGCCGCAGCGGCGGCGGACCGGAGTCCGCGTCGGTGAGCCGGTAGACGTAGTGCCGGGCCAGCGCGCCGAAGCGGGCGTCGAAGTCGGCGGGGACGACGCGGGCGCCGGTGACCGCCACGTCGGGGGCCAGGACGCCCCGCAGGCGGCGCAGCAGCCGGTCCCGGTGCTGGACCACCAGCTCGGAGGGCAGGTCCGTGTGGGCGACCTGGCCGGTTGCGTGCACGCCGGCGTCGGTGCGCCCGGCCACCGTCAGGTCCACGTCGTGGCGGAGCACCGTCGCCAGGGCCAGCTCGAGCTCGCCCTGGACCGTCCGCAGCCCGGGCTGCCGCGCCCAGCCGTGCAGCGCGGTCCCGTCGTAGGAGATCTCCAACCGGACGCGGACGAGCCCGCCACCGGGTGCGGTGACGGGCTCGTCCGGAACGTGCGGGTGGATCAGGGGATCACACGGGGTCGGGCGCCGACTCGCCGCCGGGGGCCTTGCGGCTCGCGGTGGCGGCGTCGGTGACCTCGGCGGCGTTGACCTCGGCGGCGGCCGCGGCGGCCACGTCCGGGGTCACGTCCGCGTCGTCGACCACGGCGGTGTTCGCCGCGGTCGGCTGGGGGTCGACGGCCGCGTCGTCCTGGCGCTCGCCATCGGGGTTGAAGACGTCGGTGACGATCTCCTCCGCCTCCTCGAGCCCCTCGGCGTCGCCGGTGACGGCCGGGCTGGTGTCCCCGCCCGGGCCGGTGGTGGCGTCGCTGTCGTCGAGGGCGTCTGCGGTGACCTCACCGGCGGCGGCGGAGGCACCGGCGCCGGCGGCGACCCGGGTGCCGCGGGCGCGCTCGGCCTCGCCGACGGCCTCCTGCGCCACGGTCAGGCCCTCGACGAGCTCGATGATGGCCATCGGGGCGTTGTCGCCCTTGCGGGGAGCGACCTTGACGATGCGCGTGTAGCCACCGGGCCGGTTCCCGAAGCGCGGGCCGATCTCGGCGAACAGGTGGTGGACGACGCTCTTGTCACGGATCGTCGTCATGACCTGCCGACGGGCGTGCAGGTCACCACGCTTGGCCATGGTGACCAGCTTCTCGGCGAGCGGACGCAGCCGCTTGGCCTTGGCCTCGGTCGTGGTGATCCGCCCGTGCTCGAACAGCGACGTGGCCATGTTGGCCAGCATCAGCCGCTCGTGCGCGGGGGACCCGCCGAGACGGGGGCCCTTGGTGGGGGTGGGCATGTCGGTCCTTCCTCAGGCGGCCGGTCGGGCGCCGCCGGCTGCGTCTTCCACGTTCTCGGAACTGCTGGCCACCTGCGGTGGCGGGGTCTCGCTGACGAAGGCTCCGTGCCGGCGGTGGGAATCACCGCCGGCACGGACCAGGTCACGCACAGCTTCTCAGAGCTGTTCGGTCTCCTGGAAGCCGCCCTCGGTGTACTCCTGGCCCTCGGGGTACTCGGTCGCGCCCTGGTAGGCGTCGGTCTCATAGCCCTCGTCGTAGCTCTCCACCGAGGTGGGGACGAACCCGGGCGGGCTGTCCTTGAGGGCCAGGCCCATCGCGGCGAGCTTGAGCTTGACCTCGTCGATCGACTTCGCACCGAAGTTGCGGATGTCGAGCAGGTCGGCCTCCGAGCGGGTGACGAGCTCCCCGACGGTGTGCACGCCCTCGCGCTTGAGGC
>JAOPUQ010000400.1 GCA_025963425.1 Modestobacter sp.
CCGTGGCGTACCGCACGGCTTCCTCCGTGGTCGGGCGCCGGCCGGGGGAAGTCAGCAGCGCGTTCGAATACTGTTCGAAGGATGACAGCCGGCGCCATCAAGATCAACCTGGGGCGGAGCTGCGTCGGCGCGGGTCAGTGAGCGGGTCATGTAGAGGATCTGTGCGGCGGAGATCCGCGCGCGCAGTCGCGATCGCCGCTCGCCGACGACGGCCGAGTCGGCCAACAGGCTGTTGGCCGATCACCCCGATTCGTGCAGCCTGTTGCGCGAATGTCCCGCAGCCTGCGGGACGATTCCCCGGCTGGCCGTCGGGGCTCGAAACAGTCGTGCAGCAGGTTGCTGCACAACCTTGATGCCCGACCTGGCCCCGGCGACCGTCGCCCGCGGACGGGTGAAGCGATCGTGCAGGTCAGCGCGCTGCGCCCCGATCCGATACGGTGCCGTCCCACTCACGGCAGCCACGGGGAGACAGCGCTCATGCCCGAACCGCTCGACACGATCCGTCGGGTCAACAGCGACCAGCCGATGTCGGTCGACGAGCTGCAGCGGGCGTGCGCGGTCCTCGACCGGCACAGCCGCAGCAAGAAGACCGACGTCCTGCAGGCCCGTCGCCGGGCCGAGGAGCGCCTGGTGAAGCTGACCGGGGCCAGCGCCCCGTCGGCCGTCCGGCAGGTGCCGCTGCACGACGCGATCTACAGCGGGTCGCAGCGCCCGCCGAAGCAGCCCCAGACCGGCGGCAACGCCCTGGGCGGGTTCGTGGTGCTGCTGCTCATCGTCGCGGCCGTCATCTACGGCTGCACCCGGCTGGGCGGTGACGACTCGAGCAGCTCGTCCGGTTCCAGCGACTCGGCCGGCGAGGTGGGCGAGGTCTCTCGCGCCGAGTTCGAGGGTGAGGGGCGCACGTGGCCGCTGACCGTCGACCGCGGCACTCTGGACTGCGAGCCGGCCAACCGCGTCATCTTCACTGCGGACGGCACGACGTACGCGGTCAACGGCACCGCCAAGGGCGCCGGTGAGTGGCCTGACATCGACCCCATCTGGGCTGATGACGGGAGCGGCCTGGGACTGAAGGTCGACATCGGCGATCTCATCGGGGCGGGTCTCGCACTGTGCGAATGAGCGAGAGGACGGCGCCCATGAACTCACCCGATCCGCGGCAGCTCCACGCACCGGGCTGGTCGTGCGCATGACGGCCGCGCGGTCCGGTGGCCTTGGGGATGGTGTGGGCGCTCTGCCCGCGGGGCCCTTCAGCGGCGCCCGCGTGTCCGTGTGGCGGACGCGGACCGGCACGGCCGCGCACGGTGCCCGCAGCTGCCCGTCTCTGTCGCGGTCGACACCGGTGGAGCATCCGCACGAGCTGGGCACCGGTGCGACGCTGGGCGAGCTGGACTGGCCGAGCGGCCTGCACTGCAGGCTGGCGTTCGCCGATCCGGAGCTGGACCGGTACTACGGCGAGGCCGTCGCGGTCGGCGCGCTGCGGGAGCAGGCCCGGGTGGCCCTGGATGCCGTTGCCGCCGCCCGAGGGAAGGACTGGGAGCCCGGCGTGTGGGACTGGCCCACGATGGCCGGTGCCCTTGCTGGCGCGGTACATGCCCCGCCGGCGGTGCCTGACGATCCGGCGCTGGCCGCGCTGACGCGGCAGACGATCGAGGAGTTGACGCAGGCCGCCGAGGACATCCGCGCCGAGGTGCAGCCGGCTCACGCCTACCGGCTGCCGCCCAACGGGCGTGCGGGGCTGACCGCTCTGCATCGGCTGTGCGCGACGCAGTGGGCCTACGGGGAGTACGACGGTCGGGACCCAGGTCCGCGCTTCGTCGGGTACCGCGAGGCCGCCTGGTCCGCGGCGGAGGCCGCGTTGCTGGCCGCCGACCCGGACGCGCGCGACCGGCAGGGGCCGCACACGTCGATCACCATGCGTGGGGTCTACTCGACCACTCCCGTCGACGAGGCGGCGCACCGTGCCGAGCTCGAGGCCGCGCTCGACGCCGACGCCTACGGCCCGCTCCAGGAGGCGTTCTTCCGCGGCGGGCAGGAGTCCTTCACCCACCACCGGCTCTACGACCTCGCCCACCCGCCGTACCGGGAGTGGGCTGACACGCTGCGCTCCTGGTCCCGGGGCGCCACCTTCAACGCGATCGGCGGCGACCCCTACCTGCGGGCCACGTTCCGCCGCCCGGGTCTGTTGGAGCGCGTGCGGCCGCCGTTGGCCGCGGCGGAAGCTGCCGGCACCGCGTACCTCGGCGGGCTGGCCGAGGGAGCTCAGCGCCCGATGCTGATCGTCCTCGAGGTCAGCCACCACGTGTGGAACGAGTACAGCTGGCTACCCGCCGCGCTGCTGCTTAGCGCACCGTCAGCCACCATCCCGCCGGCCAAGAAGCCGAAGGCCGACGCCCGGCCCGACGTCATCAGCCGCATGGTGCTCGTCGTGCCCGAGGTCGCCGCCAACGCCATCCACACCTACGAGCGCATCGCGGTCCCGGTCGCGGAGGAACCGACCGCCGCCGAACTGCAGAAGGTCGCCGCGGCCCTGCGGGACGTCCCGGACCGCGCGGACGAGCGGGTGTACCGCCACTACCTCGAGGCCGCCGTCCGGGCGCTGCCCACCGGCGGACGCCGATGAGCGAGGTCACCGTCGGCCAGGCGGCGAAGGTCGCTGGCGTGCCGGTCGAGGCGCTCCGCGAACTCTGCGACGCGCGGAAGGTCCCGGCCCGCAAGGGGGAGCGGGGCCACTGGTACCTCAACGCCGAGGACATCCCCAGCCGGGACTGGGTGCTCGAGGCAGTCCGCGAGCAGTACCGCGAGGACGTCGCTGGTGCTCAGGAGGCGATGGCCCGGTTCATGCGCGAGGTCGAGGCGGTGCAGCTGGACCTGAACGAGGCCGCCGAGGACACCACCGGCCGCGGCCGGCTGGGCAACGACCTGCGATCGTTCAGCGACCGCGACAGCCCGTTCGACCGGGCCCAGTTCAGCCTGATGCGCAGGCTGCTCGACGTACAGCTGACTCACCGGCGGCTGCAGGCCACCCTCAACACCCCCGCCGCCGATGGCGGCCAGCAGCCGTAGGCACCAGCGGCGCGGGCCAACCACGCGGGCAGCATCCCTGCCCACCGGGCAGTCGCCAGGCACCATCCCCGGACGTGAGCGACGACTGGCGACCCCTGCGCCTACGCCGGGACGGCGCGTGCAGTGAGTGCGGCACCGAGCTCACCACGGGCAGCGCCGCGCTGTGGAGCCTATCGACGGCGGCTATCCGCTGCTCCTCACACGACGCCACCGCGGAGCCGCCGGCACCACCCAACGCCGCCGAAGCGGGTTGGCGCACCCTGACCCTGCGCCGCCCGGCCAACTGCGCCACCTGCAGCGCGGACCTCCCGGCAGGCACGAACGCGCAGTGGAACCGAGCGCTGCGGGCCACT
>JAOPUQ010000407.1 GCA_025963425.1 Modestobacter sp.
TCGTGGCGGTCATCCCGCTCTACGTCATCGGCCTGCTCACCAGCTACTTCGCCACCCGGACCATCAGCACCCAGCTGTACGGACAGTCCACCGGCACCTACGACCACTACTTCAACCTGTTCCTGCCCCCGCAGGACGTGCTGTGGTCCTTCGTCAAGGTGCTCGTCTTCGCCGTGGTGATCATCCTGACTCACTGCTACTACGGCTACCGCGCCGCCGGTGGCCCGGCGGGTGTGGGCCTGGCCGTCGGCCGGGCGGTGCGTTTCTCCATCGTCGCGGTCAACGTCATCGACCTGTTCCTGTCCCTGGCCATCTGGGGTTCGACCACGACCGTCCGGATCGCGGGATGAACGCCGCGAGCCGAGCAATGAGCGGGGTCGAGCGATGAGCGCGGGACGGGGCGCGGTCATCCGCCGCCGGGCGCAGGGGCTGGCGTTCCTGGTCGTCCTGGCGCTGCTGCTGGGGCTGTCGGTCGCCACCTACCGGAAGGCCTTCAGCGGCGCCGTCACGGTGCTGCTGGAGACCGACTCCATCGGCAACCAGCTGCAGCAGGCCAGCGACGTCAAGGTCCGCGGCGTGCTGGTGGGGGAGGTCCGGGACGTCTCGGCCACCGGCGACGGCGCCACGATCGAGCTGGCCATCGCCCCGGAGCACCTGGCCGAGATCCCGGCCGACGTGACCGCCCGGCTGCTGCCCAAGACCCTGTTCGGCGAGCGCTTCGTGTCGCTCGTGCCGCCGGCCGACCCGGGGACGGAGCGGCTGGCCGACGGGGACGTCATCACCCAGGACCGCAGCGAGAACGCCATCGAGCTGCAGCGGGTGGTCGACGACCTGCTCCCGCTGCTGCAGGCCGTCGCCCCCGAGGACCTCAGCTTCACCCTGGGGGCGGTGGCCGACGCGCTGCGCGGCCGCGGGGACGACCTGGGGCAGAACCTCGCCGACGTCGGTGCCTACGTCGGGCAGCTGAACACGGTGCTGCCGCAGCTGCAGGCCGACATCTCCCGGATCGCCGACGTCGCCGACACCTACGACGCGGCCGCGGACGATCTGCTCGGGGTGCTCGACGACCTGTCGGTCACCAGCTCCACCCTGGTCGACCAGTCCGAGCAGCTGCGCCGGACGTTCACCGTGGTGGACGCCTCCGCCGACACGGCGACGGACTTCCTGACCAGGAACGAGGCCAACCTGATCTCGCTGGCGGCGACCTCCCGGCCGGTGCTCGGCCTGTTCGCGGAGTACTCGCCGGAGTACCCGTGTCTGCTCAACGGGCTCAGCCGGTTCAACCCCATGATCACCGAGGCCTTCGGCGGCGACGGTGACCCGGCGCTGAACCTGAACATCACCGTCACCCTGCCGCCGCGCAACCCCTACGTGCCCGGCGACCAGCCGGCCTACGTCGACTCCTCGGGACCGGACTGCGCGGGGCTGGACGACATCGACGGGATCATCGCCGCGACCCAGAACCGCGACTACTACTGCCCGCCCCCGCCCGTGGACGGCGTGGACTCCCAGGAGGACCCGGTCAACGGCAACCCGCCGTGCCTGGGTGGCCGCGGACCCGACGACATCCCGGCGCAGTCGAGCGGCGGGGGACAGCTGGGCGACTCGCTGCCCTCGGCGCTCACCGACGGCGGCGGTTCCGGAGGGCTGGCCGGCTCCAGCGGGGAGCTGGACTTCGTGCGCAGCATCCTCGGCTACCAGACCGGCACCGAGCCCGGCGACGTCTCGGACCTGGCGGCGTCCACCATGGCGCCGCTGCTGCGGGGGACCCAGGTGGCCCTGCGATGAGGGGGGTCGCCAGCCGACAGGCAGCGAGCATCGCAGCGAGCGCCGGCGAGCGAGGAGCGGAACGACCGCGGAGGCGAGCATGAGGGGATTGGCGGCGCCGATCGTCAAGCTGGTGGTCTTCGCACTGGTGACGATCCTGGCCAGCTACGTGCTGATCGCCACGATCACCAACGCCGGGTACGGGAAGCAGACCGCCTACCGCGCGCAGTTCAGCGACGTCGCCGGCCTGGTGACCGGGGACGAGGTGCGCATCGCGGGGGTCCGGGTGGGCCAGGTGAGCAGCATCGAGCTGGCCACCACGGGTGGGCGGACCATCGCCGAGGTCGGCCTGGAGGTCTCCTCGGAGGTCCGGCTGCCCTCCGGCGTCCAGGCGCTGATCCGCTACCGCAACCTGGTGGGCCAGCGGTACGTGGCGCTCACCGAGGGCGACGGCTCCGCCGGGCGCGCGCTGCCCGCCGACGGGGTCATCCCGCTGGCCAGCACCAAGCCCGCGCTGGACCTGACCACGCTGTTCGGCGGCTTCCAGCCGCTGTTCCAGGCGCTCTCGCCCGACGACGTCAACCGGCTGTCCTACGAGGTCATCCAGGTCTTCCAGGGCGAGGGCGGCACGGTGCAGAGCCTGCTGGGCCACGTCGCCTCGCTGACCTCCTCGCTGGCGGACAAGGACGCCGTCATCGGCAGTGTGATCGACAACCTCAACAGTGTCGTGGGCACGGTCGCCGCGCGGGACCAGCAGCTGTCGGACCTGGTGGTCTCCCTGCAGCAGTTCGTCACCGGGCTCTCGGCCGACCGGGACGCCATCTTCGACTCCCTGCAGACCATCGACGGGCTGGCCGTGGCGACCACCGACCTGCTCACCCAGGCCCGGCCGCCGCTCGCGGCCGACATCCAGGCCCTCGGCGACCTGTCGACCAACCTGGCCGACTCCGGCGACGTCCTGGAGGGCTTCCTGCAGCTGGCGCCCACGAAGATCGACCTGATCACCCGGACGGCGATCAACGGCAGCTGGTTCAACTTCTACCTCTGCTCGGCCTCGGGGGTGGTCACCCTGCCCGGGGCGCCCCTGGACGCCGCCGGTCTGCCGATCCCCGACGCGGTCCAGCTCCCCGCGGGCGGGGCCGCCAACGGAAGCGCGGGGTGCAGCTGATGGCCCCGTCCAAGCCCTTCCGCGACCGCAACCCGGCCGTGATCGGCGCGATCAGCCTCGGGGTGATCGTGCTGCTGGTGCTGCTGGCCTTCAACGCCTCCTCCCTGCCGCTGATCGGCGGGGGAACGGTGTACCGCGCCCAGTTCAGCGAGGCCGCCGGCCTCAAGGCCGACGACCCGGTGCGGGTCGCCGGGGTCAAGGTCGGCCAGGTGGAGCGCCTCCAGCTGGAGGACGGCGCGGTCACCGTGGAGTTCCGGGTCCGCGACGCCTTCGTCGGTGACCGCAGTGAGGCGGCGATCAAGATCGAGACGGTGCTGGGCGCCAAGTACCTCGCCCTGGTGCCCCGCGGGCAGAAGCCGCTCGCCCCCGACGACCGCATCCCGGTCGACCGGACCGCCTCGCCCTACGACGTGGTGGAGGCGTTCGCCGGCCTGGCGACCACCGTCGACCAGATCGACACCGCGCAGCTGGCCGAGTCCTTCGTGGTGCTGTCGGACACGCTGACCGACACCCCCGACGAGGTGCGCACCTCGCTGCAGGGGTTGGCCCGGCTGTCCCAGACCATCGCCTCCCGCGACGCGCAGCTCAAGCAGCTGCTCACCGCGACCCGGGACGTGACGCAGGTGCTCGCCGACCGCAACGGCGAGTTCACCCGGCTGATCCTGGACTCGAACACTCTGCTCACCGAGGTCCAGGAGCGCCGGGCGCTGATCGACTCGATCCTGACCAACACACAGACCCTGTCGACGCAGCTGACCGGCCTGGTGCAGGACAACACCGAGGCGCTGACCCCGGCGCTGGCCCAGCTGTCCACGGTGACCGACATCCTGCAGCGCAACCGGCAGTCCCTGGGCGCCACGGTGGAGGAGCTGGCCCCCTTCGTGCGGGTCTTCACCAACACCCTGGGCAACGGCCGCTGGTTCGACTCCTTCGTCGACAACCTGATCCCCGGCGTCGTCGGTGCCGCCCTGTGCGGCGGCTCGCCGGCGGCCGGTGGCCCGCAGACCTGTTCCCCGGGAGGTGGCTCGTGACAGGCCGGTGGCAGCGCGGCGTGGCGATGGCAGCGGCACTGGTCCTGGTCGGCGCGCTGGGCTGGATCGTCCTGCGCCCGGCCGGCCAGATGCGGGTGACCGCCTGGTTCGACGCCGCCGTGGGGCTCTACTCCGGCTCCGACGTGCGCGTCCTGGGCATCCCGGTCGGCACCGTGACCGACGTGGTGCCGCAGGGCGACCGGGTCCGGGTGAGCATGCTGGTCGACGAGCAGTACGACATCCCGGCCGACGCGAACGCCGTCGTCCTGGCGCCGTCGCTGGTGAGCGACCGGTACGTCCAGTTCGCCCCGGTCTACAGCGGCGGGGCGACGATGGCCGACGGCGCCGAGGTCCCGCTGGAGCGCACGGCCACCCCCGTCGAGCTCGACGCCGTCTACGGCGCCCTGGACGACCTCTCGGTCGCCCTCGGCCCGACGGGGGCCAACGCCGACGGTGCCCTCCAGGACCTGCTGCGCACCGGGGCGGCCAACCTCGACGGCAACGGAGCGGCGCTCAACCAGACGCTGACCGGCTTCTCCCAGGCCGTGCGGACCCTCGCCGAGGGCCGCGACGACCTCTTCTCTTCCGTGGACAACCTGCAGGTGTTCACCAGTGCGCTGGCCTCCGTCGACTCCCAGGTGGCCCGGTTCAACGACAACATGGCCGCGGTGGCCGCCCAGCTGGCCGGTGAGCGGGAGGACCTGGCGAAGGCGATCGCGCTGCTGTCCCAGGCACTGGGTCAGGTGGCGACCTTCGTGCAGCAGAACACCGCGCTGCTCACCACCAACGTCGACCGGCTCGCCGACGTCACCCTCACCCTGGTCCAGCAGCGCAGCGCGCTGGCCGAGGTGCTCGACGTCGCCCCGGCCGCGCTGGGCAACGTCTCGCGCGCCTACAACCCGACCTACGGCACGCTGGACACCCGGGACAACTCGCTGGGCTCCACCGACCCCGAGGTCGTGGTCTGCCAGCTGCTCGGCACCGCCGGCCGCCTGCAGCTGGCCGGGGTGGACCTGACCACGGTGACCGAGGTGCTGAAGCTGCCGCCGACCGAGCAGATCTGCAGCCGATTGCTGTCCGGGGACGCCAACGCCGACGGCTCGCTGGACGACCTCAACGGCAACGGGACGCCGGACCTGCAGGAGCTGCTGACCGCGATCTTCTCGCCGTCGGCCGGTGGCGGGGGTGGCGGGCTCGTGGGCCTGCCGGCACTCGGGGGGCTGGGCCAGTGAGCACCGCCCACGTCCCCGGCCGCGCCCTCGGGACCGCTCGCCGGTCGCGGCGCGCCGGTGCCCTGCTGGCGGCCGCGCTGCTGCTGTCCGGCTGTGGTTTCCGCGGCGCCTACTCCTTCGACCTGCCCGGCGGCGCGGACGTCGGTGACGACCCGTACACCGTGCAGATCCAGTTCGCCGACGTGCTGGACCTGGTCCCGCAGTCCGGCGTCCGGGTGGCCGACGTGCCGGTGGGCCGGGTCCAGGACATCACCCTGTCCGACGACTGGACCGCCACGGTCAGCGTCGAGGTCGACGGGGACGTCGACCTGCCGGCCAACGCCGTGGCGATGATCCAGCAGTCCTCACTGCTGGGGGAGAAGTACGTCGAGCTGGCCGCACCGGGCAGCGAGCCGCCCACCGGCGAGCTGGGCGACGGCTCGCTGATCACCCTGGACCGCACCAACCGCAGCGTCGAGGTCGAGGAGCTGCTCGGCGCGATGTCGCTGGTGCTCAACGGCGGCGGACTGGCCCAGCTGCAGACGATCAACGCCGAGCTGGGGCAGGCGCTGGAAGGCCGGGAGGACGCCGTCCGCGACACCCTCACCCAGCTGGACACCTTCATCGGCGGCCTGGACCAGCAGAAGGCCGAGATCAACCGGGCGCTGGACAGCGTCAACGCCCTCGCCGCCACGCTGCGGGCCGGCACCGGCACCATCACCACCGCGCTGGACACCATCGGCCCCGGTCTGGACGTCATCACCGACCAGCGGGACCTGCTCGTCGGGATGCTGCAGAGCCTGGCGAGCCTGGGCGACGTCGGCACCCGGGTGATCAACCAGGCCGGCGCGGACACGGTGGCCGACCTGCAGCTGCTGCAGCCGATCCTGACCCAGCTGGCCGCCGCCGGCCCCGACCTCGCCGGCTCCCTGGACCTGATGCTGACCTTCCCGTTCCCGGCCAGCTCGCTGAGCGCGCTGCAGTACCGCCCGGACCTGCGCACCGGGGGGTACGGCCTGTTCACGAACATGACCGCGGACCTGAACCTGGACCTGACCGAGCTGCTCTGCCGCTACGCCATCGTCCCCACCACCGGCGCCCTCGCGGTGCTCGACCCCGTCGACGTGGCCAACGGTGCCTGCGGGACCGTCCAGGCCACCGGCTCCGGAGGAGGCGGCGGCTCGAACGCCACCGGCTCCACCGGGCAGTCGACGACGGCCCAGACGTTCAGCCTGCCCACGCTGCCGGACCTCACCGGCGTCGTGCCCGACCTGTCCCGGGAGACCAGTGGCGTGCTCGGCCTGCCCGGCATCCCCGGCCTGACGACGGGGGCGACCCAGTGATCACCCGCACCACCCGGCTCCAGCTGCTCGCCTTCGCGGTGGTCGCCCTGCTGGGCCTGTCCTTCGTCAGCTTCCGGTACGTCGGCCTGGACCGGCTGCTCTTCGGCGACGGCTACGAGGTGGCCGCCGAGTTCAGCGACTCCGGCGGCATCTTCGTCAACGCAGAGGTCACCTACCGAGGTGTCGCCGTCGGCCGGGTGTCGGACATGCAGCTGACCGGCGACGGGGTGCGCGTCGTCCTCAACGTCGACCCCGGCGCTCCGGAGATCCCCGCCGACGCGCGGGCCGTGGTGGCCAACCGCAGCGCGGTGGGGGAGCAGTACGTCGACCTGCGCCCGGAGGCCGACGGCGGCCCGTACCTGCGCGACGGCTCGGTGATCCCCCAGGACCGCACGTCGATCCCGATCCCGGTGGAGCAGCTGCTGCTCGACCTCGACCAGCTTGTCGGCTCCATCGACCCCGACGACCTGCGGGTGGTGGTCGACGAGCTGGGCACCGCCTTCGACGGGGCCGGCGACGACCTGGGCCGGCTGCTGGACAACGGCGACCTGCTGCTGGCCCGGGCGCAACAGTCCCTGCCGCAGACCCTGACGTTGATCACCGACGGGCAGACGGTGCTCGACACCCAGGTGGCCTCCCGCTCGGCCATCCAGTCCTGGGCGGCCGACCTGCGCAAGGTCACCGACACGCTGGTCAGCAGCGACCCCGACCTGCGCAGCCTGGTCGTCAACGCCCCCGACGCCGGGGCCGCCCTGCAGACCCTGGTCTCCGACGCCGGTCCCGGACTCGGCTCGCTGGTCCGCTACGTCGACGTGCTGAACCAGGTGACCATCCCGCGGCTGGCCGGCGTGGAGCAGCTGCTCGTCACCTACCCCGAGGTCGTCAGCGGCAGCTTCAGCGTCGTCCGCCGGGACCCCGACGGGCAGGTGCGCGCGCACTTCGGCTTCGTCGTCAACGCCGACGACCCGCGCGCCTGCACCAGCGGCTACCTCTCGACCGGGGCCGCGCGGAGCCCGGGCGCGGTCGCCACCGCCGACACCGGCCAGGTCACCTGCCAGGTGCTGGACGGCGTCGACCCGAACCCCGGGGACGGCGTCGACGAGAGCGGTTCGGACATCCGCGGTGCGCAGAACGTCGGCTCGGCCGGCGGGGTGGGTGCCCCCGGGCCACAGGGACAGGCGGCGGTGGGCGGCCAGAACCTCGGCGGGGTCCTGGACGAGCTCCTCGGCGGGCTTCTGCACGCCACCCCCTTCGCCACCACGGTCCGCTGAGCCCCCACCCGGCGGCGTCCCGCGCACAGCGGGACGGGCTACGGTGACCGCCGCCCACCTGCCCGACGTCCCCGGACCCGATCCCCGACCCCCCAGCGGAAGGAGCGCCCCCGTGGCCGACCCGACCCCGACGAGCGCCCCCACGCGCGGCGCCGCGATGGAGCCCGACGACGTGACCGGGGACCCCACCCCGGTCGACGCTCCGGGCGGGGAGGAGCCGGCCGGGGAGGACCCCGACCGGCCTGCCCGGCGGGGCCTGGCGCTGCCGCTGGTGCCCACCCTGGCGGTCCTGCTGGTGCTGCTGCTGGCCGGCTGCGGCTACCTGTGGGCGGCCCGGCCCGGGGAGTCCGCCGTCCGCACCGATGCCTACGTCGACGCCCTGCAGGCGGCCCGCGCGGGCATCGTCGACGTGGCCTCCTTCGACTACGTGACCCTCGACGACGACATCGAGCAGATCCGCCGGGTCACCACCGGTGACCTCCAGCAGGAGTCGGTCGACCAGCTCGACCAGCGCCGCCAGCAGATCACCGACTCCGAGGCGGTGGTCAACACCGAGGTGGTGGGAGCCGCGGTCGGCGCGGCCGACGACGACTCCGCGACGGTGTTCGCCGTCATCCAGTCCACCCAGCAGAGCAATGCCTCCGAACAGGCACAGGTGCAGCGCTACCGGATCGAGGTCGACCTCACCCGGGTCGGCGGCCGGTGGCTGCTGTCCGGGATCACCGGGCGGTGACGCGACGATGACCGAGCCCGACGACCGGCCCCGCAGCGGGCGGCCCTCCCCGGCGCCACGGCCCGGGCCGCGTCCCCGCCCCGCGCCGGGTCCCCGGCCCTCGCCGCGTCCCCGGGTGGCCGGCAGCCGCCGGGAGCGGGAGGAGGCCGACCGGGCCGCCG
>JAOPUQ010000426.1 GCA_025963425.1 Modestobacter sp.
GGCCCCGCCCCCGGTCCGGGCGGCCCGGCCGTCCCCGGCCGCACCGAGGTCGGCGGCGGGACCGCCGAGCTGCTCGCCGACGCCGACCGGCCGGACTCCTGGCAGCTGCTCCTCGACGGGGTGCCGCAGTCCCACGTCGACCTGGCCGATCCGACCTACCTGGAGTTCGAGTACGTGCGCCGGATCGGGCACGTCCTGGACCTGGCCGCCGAGCCCGGCGAGCCGCTGGACGTCGTCCACCTCGGCGGCGGCGCGCTCACGCTGCCCCGCTACGTCGCGGTCACCCGGCCGGGTTCGCGGCAGCGGGTCGTGGAGGTCGACCAGGCGCTCACCGACCTGGTCCGCAGCTCGCTGCCGCTCCCCCGGTCCGCCCGGGTGCGGGTCCGCGCGGACGACGCCCGGGCCGGGCTGGCCACCCTGCCCGACGCCAGCGCCGACGTCGTCGTGGTCGACGTCTTCGCCGGTGCCCGCACGCCCGCGCACCTGACCACGCTGGAGTTCGCCGTCGACGTCGCCCGGGTGCTCAAGCCCGGCGGGGTCACCGCCTGGAACGTCTCCGACGGGCCGCCGCTGCGCTTCGTGCGCACCGAGGCGGCCACCCTGGCCGCCGTCTTCGGGCACGTGGCCCTGCTGGCCGAGCCCGGGACGCTGCGGGGCCGGCGGTTCGGCAACACCGTGGCCGTCGCCTCCGACGCCGAGCTGCCGGTGGCCGCGCTGACCCGCCGGTGCGCCGGGGACCCGATGCCCTCACGCGTGGTGGCCGGCGCCGACCTCACCGAGTTCGTCGGGCAGGCCCAGCCGGTGGCCGATGCGGCCGCCGAGCCCTCCCCGCAGCCGCCGGCGGGCATCTTCGACCGCTGAGGGCCGCCACCGGCGCGGCGCCGACCGTAGGGTCGGGGCATGACCTCCTCGCCCGCGCACCGCCTCACCCGCGACTCCCGGCACAAGGTCATCGCCGGGGTCTGTTCCGGCCTGGCCCGCCGCTACGGCCTGTCCCGCACCGGCCTGCGGGTGGCCTTCGTCGTCTCCTGCGTGCTGCCCGGCCCGCAGTTCATCGCCTACCTCGTGCTGTGGGTGCTCATGCCGGCCGACGACGCACGGTGAGCTGACCCGCCCGCTCAGGCCGCCGGGACGTCGAGGCCGGCCGGGGGCGGCCGGGGGCGGCACCGCCATCAGTGTGGCCTGCATGGCAGCGACCAGCCGGGGCGTTCCCGCACCGTCCAGGGCGTGCACGTCGCCGCGGGTGACGACGATGGTCCGCCCGGCGCGCAGCACCGTGGCCGTCGCCCGGAAGAGCTCGCCCGCCGCGGGCGCCAGGAAGTCGACGGTGAACACCTCGCGGTCGTCGGCCATCCGGGTCAGCGCGGCGTAGCCGCAGGCGGTGTCCACCAGCGTGGTCACCGCACCGGCATGGGTGTAGCCGAACTGCTGGCCGAAGCGCGGGTCGCGGGGCATCTCCAGCACGACCCGGCCGGGGCCCACCTCGACCATGGTCGCCCGGAGCGTTCGGGGGGCATGGTCTGGTGGGCGAAGCTCGCCCGCACACGCGCCTCGACCCCCCGGTCGAGGACCGAGGGGTCGAGGGCGCCGGCAGCGGCCGACTGCGGTTCGCTCACCAGCTGTTGTTGTTGCCCCGGTGGAGTCCGCGCACGGCCGGCCGGACGTCCACCAGGTAGACGACCGCGGCGACGACCGCCGGCAACCCGAGGAAGCTCATCGGCTTGAACACGTAGGTGATCAGCAACGCGATGCCGGTGATGGCCAGCCAGCCCGGCTTGGTGAGCTTGCCGGCGGCCACGAACGCGGCGGCCGGCCGGATCAGCGCGTCCACGAACGCCCAGACAGCCAGGGCGAGGACGGCGTAGAAGACCACCGCGTAGACGAGGCCGTCGAAGCTGTACATGGCCTGGAGGCTACCCGCGAACCGGCCGCTCTACGGTCAGCTCGCGGTGTCGGACGGCGTGGTGCGCTTGGCCGGGATCGCGGTCGGGTCCGGCACCGGAGCGCTGGCCGACGTCGCGGGGGTGGCCGGCACCGGAGCGCTGGCCGACGTCACGGGGGTGGCCTTGGTCGACCGCTTGGCGGCGGTCTTGCGGTTCGGGCCCTTCTCCGCGGTCACCTCGACGGCCGGCTTCTTCGGGGACTTCCCGGCCGGGCGGGTGGTGGAGCGCACGCGCCGCTTCGCGGTCTCCGCGGCGGCCTCGGTGCCCTGCTCGGCCTCCCGCACGGCCTTGTCGGCGCGCGCCTTGGTCTTCTGCGCCACCGAGGTGACCCGGTCCGAGGCCGTGCCGACGGTCTCGGCGGTCTCGGTCAGGGTGTCCTCGACGGTCTCGGCGACGACGTCGACGGCGTGCTCGGTGCGACCGGCGACCCGGCGGACGACCGGCTGGCTGCGCAGCTCCTCGACGACCTTCTCGCCGCGGTCGGCCAGCTCGGCGAGCGCGGTGACGGCCTGCGCGCGGGCGGCGCCGACCAGCGACGTCACGGTGCCCAGGACCGTGACCGGCCGCACGGTGGCGGCGACGTTGGTGACGGCGCTGCGGGCTTGGTGCGCGGCGTCCCCGGCCTGCTCGGCGGCCTGGGCGGCACGGACGCGGGCCTCGGCGGCGGCGTGCGCGGCGCGGGCCCGGGCCTGCTCGGCGCGGGTCCGGGCCTCCTTGACGGCCAGGTCGGCCTGCACCTGGGCCTCACCCGGCAGCGCCTCGGCGCGGGCGCGGAAGGAGTCGACGACCGTGCGGGCGCGGACGACCGCGGCGTCGACGGCGGCGTCGCCGGCGCCGATGGCAACCAGCAGCCCGGTGCGGCTCTGCTCGACGAGGGTCTCGGTGTAGTGCTTCAGGGTGTCGGTGGGGCTCATGCCGTTTCCTCCTGTGCGGTGGTGGACGGTGCGGTGGGTGCGGGAAGGGTGGCGACCGCGGTGGCGCGCGCCGCGATGTCCCGGGTGTGCTCGCGGGCGTAGGTCTCGTAGAGCTCCAGCAGGACGGCCTTGTGCCGCTCGGACAGCGCCTCGTCGGCGCGGATCGCCGCGACCGTGCCGGCGGTGCCGGAGCGGCGGTCGAGGATCCCGGCCTGCTCGTACAGCGTCTCCGCGGAGATCTTCAGACCGCGGGCGATCGAGGCCAGGATCTCCGCCGAGGGCTTCCGCAGGCCCCGCTCGACCTGGGACAGGTACGGGTTGCTCACGCCGGCCGCGCGGGCCAGTTCCCGCAGGGACACCTGGGCGGCACTGCGCTGGGTGCGGATGAAGTCGCCGACCTGCGAGCTCACGGTGTCCGAGACGGTGCTCGCCTCCGCAGCGGCACTGGCCGCAGCGGTGGCCACCGTCTCGCGCACCGAACTCACCTGGTCGCGGACGAACTCCGTGGGTTTCTGCACACACCTACGGTAACCGGGGGTGCTAGCTATTGCAAGCGCAGCGCTAGCACCGGTGACGCCCACCTCAGCGGGTGCGGACGGCGGTGGGCTCAGCGCGCGAGAGCGGCGGCTGCCCGGACCTCGCCGACCACGCCGTCGCCGCCGGACACCGGGGTCGCCACCCAGCGCGACAGCGCCTCCGCCGACACCCCCAGCCGCAGCAGCCCCGCGGCGAGCGCCGGCAGCCGGCCGCGGTCCCCGCCGTCGTCCATCTTCAGCGCCACCGCGCCGGCGCCGGGCAGCGCCGCCACGTGCACGCCGTCCGCCCCGCCCTTGACCAGCAGCCCGTCGACGGCCTGCATCAGGTCGGTGTCCTCCCGGCCGGTGCCGGCCACCAGCCACGGATGGGCCCGCATGGCGTCGGCGACCCGCCGTCCGGGAGTGCCCGGGGCGGCCTGCACCAGGGAGAGCAGGCCCCGCGCCAGCCCGGTGAGGGACAGCGCGTGCTGGGGCGCGCCGCACCCGTCGACGACGACGGCCGACACCGGCTCGCCGGCCGCCTCGCCCAGCCGTGCCTCGATGAGCTGCTGGAGCGGGTGCGCCCGGTCCAGGTACCCCTCGGTCGGCCAGCCGGCCGCCACGCACGCCGCCAGCATCGCCGCGTGCTTCCCCGAGCAGTTCATCGCCGCCCGCTCGGGGGCCCGGCCGGCGACCAGCCATTGCGCACGGGTGGCCTCGTGCTGCGGCAGCGCCGGCGGGCAGCCCAGGTCGTCGGGGCCCAGGCCCGCGGCGTCCAGCAGGCTCAGCGCCAGCTCGACGTGCCCGTCCTCGCCGTTGTGCGACGCGGCGCCGATCGCCAGCTCGCGGTCGTCGCGCGGGTGCCACCCGGCGGCCAGCAGCGCGGTGGCCTGCACCGGCTTGTTCGACGAGCGGGGCAGCACCGGGCGGCTGACATCACCGGCGGCGAACAGCGGTGCGCCGTCCGCGCCCAGCACGACCAGGGCGCCCCGGTGCACCGACTCCAGGAAGCCCG
>JAOPUQ010000429.1 GCA_025963425.1 Modestobacter sp.
GCGGGCGCCGGCGGTCGAGGCACCGACGGCGCGGGAGCTGCAGGTGCTGGCCGGGGTGGCCCGCGGTCTGACCAA
Source organism: Modestobacter sp. (assembly GCA_025963425.1). Classification (GTDB taxonomy): domain Bacteria; phylum Actinomycetota; class Actinomycetes; order Mycobacteriales; family Geodermatophilaceae; genus Modestobacter. The sequence continues at coordinate 76 of JAOPUQ010000429.1, forward strand.
CTCCGAGATCGGCCGGGAGCTGAGCATCGGCGAGGCGACGGTGAAGACGCACCTGCTGCGGGTGTTCGCCAAGTTGGGCGTCGACGACCGCACCCGCGCGGTGCTGGTGGCGGTGGAGCGGGGGTTGCTGGCGGGGCCGGGTTCGGCCTGAGCACCCTCCACGCCACGGGACCGAACTGCCGTGCTGACCTGGGCTTTTGGCTTGCTCGGCCAGCTGGTCGGCGGTAGTATTCGAACAGGTGTTCGAGCTGCTGGGGAGGTGTCATGGGCGAGTTGTCGTCGACCCTGGACTCCCTGGCGGCCGATGACCTGCACGCCATGTTCGGGCCGCAGTTGCTCGGCCGGCTGGGCGAGCTGCTGCGTCAGCAGAACCGGCTGGCCGCCGAGATCACCCGCACGGTGCGGGAGTGTGACCTGACCGGAGCCGCCGAGCACGACGGGTTGACGTCGATGCAGTCGTGGCTGCGGGGGCACGCCCGGGTCAGCCGGGGCGCGGCCGCCCGGCTGGTCGGCAACGGGCGGGCGTTGGAGCACCTGCCGGCGGTGGCCGGTGCCTTCGCCGACGGGGCGGTCACCGCCGAGCAGGTGGCGGTGATCGCCCCGATCGCGACGGATGAGCGGTTGGCCGCGGCCGCGGCGCAGGACGTCGACGTGGCCGCGATCGAGTCGTCGCTGGCCGCGGTGGCCGCCGTGGCGCCCCACGACAAGCTCAAGGACGTGGTGCAGGTCTACCTGGCCGGCCTGGACCCCGACGGACCCGAACCCGACCCCACCGAGGGCCGGTCGCTGACCCTGTCCCGGCACGCCGACGGGTGCCTGTCGCTCCGCGGCCAGCTCGACCCGGTGGGCGGGGAGAAGCTGCAGGCCGCGCTGGAGTCGATCGTGCAGGCCACCCGACCGAAGGGCGACACCCGCACCCGCGCCCAGCAGCAGGCCGACGCCTTGGTGCAACTGGCCGACAACGCCCTGGCCGCCGGGCAGCTGCCGATCTGCCGCACGGTGAAGCCGCAGCTGATCGTCACCATCGGCCTGGAGGACCTCCTCGACCCCTCCAGCGGCCCCGGGGCGGCGACCACCGGCTTCGACGCCACCCTGTCCGCCGCGCGGGCCCGCTGGGTGGCCTGCGACGCCACCGTCACCCGGCTCGTGCTCGACCCCGACGGACAGCCGCTGGACGTCGGGCGCAGCAAGCGCGTCGTCCCGCCCCACCTCCGCCGGGCCGTGGAGCAGCGCGACCGCGGTTGCGTGTTCGCCGGCTGCGGAGCCCCGACCCACTGGTGCGACGTCCATCATCTTCTCGAGTGGATCGTGGGCGGGGAGACGTCACTGGCCAACTCCGCCCTCCTGTGCGAACGGCACCACACCAAGGTCCACCACGGCTTCCGGGTCGACCGACCACCCGACGGCCGATGGCGCACCTACCGCCCCGACGGCACCGAGATCGCCGTCCCTGCCGTGCCGTAGTCGGCGTCGCCCCGCCGGCGACCGGCAGGGCTGATGCTGGGTCAGGCGTCCGGGTGCTCGTCGAGCAGGCTGGCGGTCTCCGGCAGCAGCGGAGCCAGCTCGGGCAGCTCGTCCAGGCCGGAGAGCCCCAGCCGTTCCAGGAACAGCGGCGTGGTGGCGTACAGGCCGCCCCCGGTGTCCGGGTCGCTGCCGCACTCGCGGATCAGACCGCGGTTCACCAGCGTCCGGACGACAGCGTCCACCCCGACCCCGCGGATCGCCGACACCCGGGCCCGGGTCACCGGCTGCCGATAGGCGATGACGGCGAGGGTCTCCAGGGCGGCTTGGGTGAGCCGGCTGCGCTGCCCTTCCAGCAGGTAGCGCTCGACGACGTCGGCGTACTCCTCCCGGGTGTAGACCCGCCACCCCTCCCCCACCCGGCGCAGCGTCACCCCGGCCCGGCGCTGGTCGTAGTCGGCGGCCAGGCCGGCGAGCTCCTCGCGCACCCGGCCGACCGGGCAGCGCAGCGCCGCGGCGAGGGTGACCTCGTCGACCGGGGCATCGACGACGAACAGCAGGGCCTCCAGCCCGGCGCGCAGCGCCACCGGGTCGGTGGCCGCGGTGTCGTCCCCGGTGGCGGGGTCGCCGGCCGGCAGCGGGACGGTCTCCTCGACGACCGGTTCGGGCTGGTCGACGACGATCAGCTCCACCGGCGCCGGCTCCGGCGCCCGGCCCAGCGCAACCCGCGGGTCGGGAGGGACCGCGTCCGGCCCGGTCGCCGGCCCGGTCTCCGGCTCGTCGTCCACTGCCGGCACCACGTCTGCCCGAGTGTCTGCCGGCGGGGCACCCAGGCCGGCGGCCAGCCGGGCGGCGACGGCGTCCCAGGCCTCGACCGGTTCACCGGCCGCGGTCTTCTGGGCTTCGCCGGTCAGCCCGGTGGCGAGCTCGGCGGCAAGCGCCTCCCAGGAGATCGGCGCCCGGTCGCCGTGGGGTTCGGTCACGGGGTGGCCTCCGCCAGGTCGAACTCCGCCAGGTCGAACTCGTTCACGTCCTCGCCGTCCTCACCGGGCAGCCGGCCGTCCACCAGCGCCGGCCCGGTCCACCGCACGTGCAGCTCCCCGAGCGGCGACACCTGGTGGAAGGAGACCAGCTGCTGACGGTAGAGCTCCAGCAGCGCCAGGAAGCGCGCGACGACCTCCAGGGTGTGCGCGCAGTCGCCGGACAGGGCGCGGAAGGTCGTCGTCCCGGCACCGGCCAGCCGGCCGCGGACGAGCAGCAGCTGTTCGGTGACGCTGACCGCGGGTGCGTGCAGATGCGCGACGCTGACCGTCGGCGGCGGTTTGGGCGTGAGCGCCTGCAGGGCCAGGGCGGCGAACTGCTGCGGGGTGACGCCGAGGAGGACCTCGGGCAGCAGGTCGGCGAAGCGGGGCTCGAGGCCGACGTCGCGCGGGAAGCGCCGGGCCGCGGAGGCCTCGCGCCGGCGCAGGAACGCCGCGGCCTGCTTGTAGGCCTTGTACTGCAGCAGCCGGGCGAAGAGCAGGTCCCGGGCCTCGAGGGCCTCGAGGTCCTCCTCGTCCTCCACGTCGGCGGCCGGCAGCAGCCGGGCGGCCTTGAGGTCGAGCAGGGTGGAGGCGACGACGAGGAACTCACTGGCCTGATCGAGATCGAGAACATCGCCGAGCGCGCGCAGGTGGGCGATGAACTCGTCCGTGACCGCGGAGAGCGCGATCTCGGTGACGTCGAGCTTGTGCTTGCTGATCAGCTGCAGCAGCAGGTCGAACGGGCCCTCGAAGTTGGTCAGCCGGACGGTGAACCGCCCCTGCCCCGGCGCCTCAGCGGCGACCGGGACGGGGGGCGCGTCCTCCCGGGCGACCGTCACGGCGGCAGGGTAGAGGCCACCGCTGACATGTCAGCCGCTACCCGCGCCGCAGCCGCCGGACGAGCACCGAGTCCTCGCCGTGCTCGTCGAGGTCGGCGAGCAGGACGGCGATGGCCTCCCGGACGATGCGACCGCGGTCGGCGACCACGCCGTGCTGCCCGCGCAGCGTCAGGCGCGCGGACTCCAGGGTCAGCAGCTCCTCGGCCGAGCAGTAGACGGTGATCTTCTCGGCGTGCCGGCTGCGGCCGCTGTCGGTCTGTCCGCGCGTCACCCGGGGGGTGGCGGCGGGCAGCGTGGCCCGCAGTGAGGAGAGGTCGTCGAGCGCCCGGGCGGGCGCGGGGACGGCGGGCACCAGCGAGAGCGGCATGCCCGTCGCCGGCTCCCCGG
>JAOPUQ010000431.1 GCA_025963425.1 Modestobacter sp.
ACCTCGGTGGCGGGGGCCTCGGTGGCGGGGGCCTCGCCGGGGGGCAGCTCGACCGCCGGCCCCTGGGGGACGTTCGGTGGCCCGGCCGCGACCTGGGTCCGGCCGTCCGACTCCGCCACCTGCCACCCGGCCCAGGCGCTGGCCAGCGTGCCGAACAGCAGCGTGAGGACGGCCAGACACGTTCCTGCCGCGGTTCGCAGCCCGGGGGGCATGCCGGTCCGCGGCTCGTGTGGCCGCTGCGACGCCACCTCGAGCACCACGGGCCGGTGCCGGGGATCGCGGCCAAGCAGGTACTGCTCGTGGAGCGGATCGTCCGTGGCGGACCGCCGGGGCATCGGAGTCACTCTTCCGGCACGCCGGCGGCGTGGAGATGGCGCTCGGCCCACAGGGCCGCCTGGGTCCGGTCGTGCACGCCCAGGCGCTGGAGGATGTGCGTGACGTGGGCCTTGACGGTCCGCTCGGTGATCTCCAGCCGGCGCGCGATGGACTTGTTGGCGTGGCCCTGGCGGACCAGTTCCAGGACCTCGCGCTCCCGGTCGGTCAGATCACCGGCCGAGGCGTGTGCCCGGAGGCCGGTCCACAACCACCGGGCGACCGCAGGGTCGACGGGGGCGCCACCGGCGGCCACGGCGCGGACCCCGTCGAGGATCGTCTCGGCCCTGGACTCCTTGAGCAGGTAGCCGTCTGCGCCGGCCTGGACCACGTCGAGCACCAGGTCGGGGGCGCAGTAGGACGTCAGCACGAGCACGCGCGCCTGTCGGCCGGCGTCCCGCAGGGCACGGGTCACCGACACGCCGTCCCGGCCCGGCATCGACAGGTCCAGCAGGACGACGTCGGGGGACAAGAGGTGCTCCATCTCCACGGCGGCGTCGCCGTCGGGGGCCGTCCCGACGCAGACGAGGTCCGAGGTCGAGCCCAGCAGCAGGGCCAGGCCGGTACGCACGACCTCGTGGTCGTCCACGACCAGGACCCGGATCACCGCAGCACTCGCATGTCGACCCCCACATTGTCCAGCGGCACCCGGACGACGACCCGCGTCCCCAGCCCGGGCGAGCTCGAGGCGGTCAACGACCCGCCCGAGTCGGCGACCAGGTCACCGAGGGCCCGCAGACCCACGTGCCCGGTCGCACGGCTCTCGGTCAGCCGTGTCTCCTCGAAGCCACGGCCGTCATCGTCGACGGTCATGGTCACGTGGGGGGCCTCGATGGACACGGAGAGTTCCACGTGTTGGGCTCCGCTGTGCGCCGCAACGTTCCGCAGGGTCTCCTGTGCGCAGCGGTACAGGACTTCGGCGACCTCCCGGGGCAGGCCTTCCAGGTCCCGCACACGGAGAGTCACGGAGACGCCGGTCACCTCCAGACGGACCGCCAGGTCGGCGAGCCCCTGAGCCAGGCCCGCCTCGGGCATCCGGGCCTGGCTCAGGCCGTGCAGCACGGCGCGCAACTCGCGGATGCTCCCCCGCAGGCTCTCCGCGGTGCGGTCCAGCACCGCTGCGGAAGGCTCGCTACCGGGCGAGCCGCGCCGCGTCGCGTCGAGGGAGTAGGTCAGGCCGTGCAGTCCGGGCAGGACGTCGTCGTGCAGGTGCCGGGCGATCCGGTGGCGCTCCACCTCGGTGGCCACGACGGCTGCCTCCCGGAGTGCCGCCGTCGCCTCCCGGTGACGGCGCGTCCGGTGCGCCAGTTGCCAGACGAGCGGGAGCTGGAGGAGTTCCAGGACCAGGAGGGTGCCCAGCAAGGCGGGCGCGAAGTGGGTCCACGCGATCCGGGCACTCGTCCCCAGGTCACCGCGTCGTCCGACGACCTCCACCAGCAACCGGTCTCCGTCGCTGTCCCGGACGCCGACGGAGGCGCCGAGCACGTCCGCCCCGCTGGTCCCGGGGTCCACCGGGACCGGCGCGACCGAGCCGGTCTGCAACGCGGTGCGCTGGTCGGGCCGCAGCGGCGCCGCGTTCGCCGCAGGCCCTTCCTGGTCGCTCCAGACCACCCGTCCCCGGGAGTCCCGGACGGTGATGCCCACGACCGGGCCCGCGGTCCGTAGCGCCGCGACGGCGTCCTCGAGGGCAGCGGTCGAGGTGGGTTCACCATCGACGAGGTCCTGGGTCAACTGGGGCGCGACCACTGAACCGGCCACCACGACCGCGATCTGCTCGAACGAACGCGAGGCCTCCATCGAGCCGGCGCGCCGCGCGAGGGCTCCGGTGAGGAGCGCCGCGGCGACAGCCACGACGAGCCCGACGACGGCGAACCAGGTCAGCGCCACCGCCTCTGGCCCGGGGTGGTGGCGAGCCGCGATCCGCCACTTCGTTGTGGTGTGGATCACAAATCTGGATGTTAGAACCATATCGTCTCGTAATGCAGGCCCCAGGTCCACTTTCCTCGCTCCACTTTCCTGTGGTGCTAGTCCCAACGTCCACTGTCGGACGGTCCCCCGGCCTCGACAGGCTCCTTTCCATGCACAGCCCTGCAGCGCCGCTCGCCCCGGGTGAGCCGGCAGCGGTCTCCCCGCCCCGGACGCCGCCGGGGTTGCCGCTCACCGGGGCGTCGACCGACCCGGCCCTCCGGTCGACGCGTCCGCCCCCGGGTCGGGCGGGGGGCGTCCGGCGCCGTTCTCGGCCGCGCTGACGTCTGGCGACGACGTGGGCCGTTCGTCGGCTGACACATCGTCGACGAGCTCTCCTCCGAGCTGCCCGTACCGCCCAGTCGCCGAGTGCGCGTGGACACAGACAAAGGAACAGACAAAGGAGTCGCCTTGTCCGTCATTTCCGTTCCCGAGGGCTTCAACGAGGACGAGCTCTACGTCGACCTCCGGTCGATCTTCGGGCTCCCCCTGCTCCTGAAGTGCGAGGGCTTCAACTTCGCCGGATCGATCAAGCTGAAGGCCGCGGCCGAGATGGTGGAGGCCGCCGAGCAGGAGGGGATCCTGCGGCCGGGGTCGGTCCTGATCGAGTCCTCGTCGGGGAACCTGGGCGTCGCGCTGAGCATGATCGCGGCCAGCAAGGGCTACCAGTTCCTCTGCGTGACCGACTCCCGCTGCAACCTGTCGACCCGGCGGCTGATGGAGGCGCTGGGCAGCCAGGTGCACATCGTCGCCGAGCCCGATCCCGTCGGCGGCTTCCTCGGCGCCCGGATCGACTACGTCCGCGCGACGTGCGCCTCCGACGACCGGTACGTGTGGCTCAACCAGTACACGAACCCGGGCAACTGGCGGGCGCACTACCGCCGCACCGGGCCGGCGATCGCCTCGCAGTTCCCGGAGCTGGACGTCCTGTTCGTGGGGGCCGGCACCACGGGGACCCTGATGGGCTGTGCGCGGTACTTCCGCGAGTGGCACCGGCCGGTGCGGATCGTCGCCGTGGACGCCGTCGGCTCGGTGACCTTCGGCGGTGCACCCGGTCGCCGGATGCTCCCCGGCCTGGGCATGAGCATCCGGCCGCCACTGCTCGACGAGACCTACGTGGACGAGGTCGTGCGGGTCGAGGAGGCGGACACCGTCCGGGCCTGTCACCGGCTGGCCAGACGAGGGTTCCTGTTCGGCGGCTCCACCGGCACGGTCGTCAGCGGGGCGATGAGCTGGCTGGCCCGGAACGACACCCGCGAGCTCACCGCCGTGGCGATCGCCCCGGACCTCGGCGAGCGCTACCTCGACACCGTCTACCAGACCAACTGGCTGCAGGACCTCTACGGCGAGGACGTGCTCAGTTCCGTCGCGGCCGATCGCCGGTTCCCGGCCGACGTGACCTGGGCGGCCGAGTCGGTCACCGGCTCGCTCGTCCGGTGACCGCCAGCACGCACCGCCCACGTCCTATCGAGGGAGCACAGATGCTCGGACGTCCCGCCGAGGTCCTGACCGCTGAGCCGGCCGGATCCTCCGGCGATCCGGTGGGCCGGGACAGCCCGGCCACCCGTACCGAGGCCGAACTCGCCGCGGTGCTGGCCGAGGTCCTGCACGTGGAGCGGGTGCCGGTCGACGGCCACTTCTTCGCCGACCTGGGCGCCGACTCGATGGTGATGGCCCAGTTCTGCGCCCGGGTCCGGAAGCGGGAGGACCTGC
>JAOPUQ010000469.1 GCA_025963425.1 Modestobacter sp.
CGTCGACCACGGTGACGCCGGTGGACACGAAGGTGATGTGCGGGAACTCGTCCATCGCGACGAAGTCGTTGCTGCGCAGGTGTGCGTCGCGGTCCGCGTTGCGGGTGTCGATGCTCGCGGCCTGGATGGTGACGCGGGCGGTGGAGCGGGCGGGGTTGTCGCCGTCGATGGTGGCGGTGCCTTCGAAGTCGTTGAACGAGCCGCGGACCTTGGTGACCATTGCGTGCCGGGCGACGAAGCCGATGCGCGTGTGCGTCGGGTCGAGGGTGTAGGTGCCGGTCAGCGCGGTGGTGGTGGGGGTGGTCATGGGGGACTCCCTGGTAGATGATCTGTCATGTACGTGCTCCATCAAGCTACATGACACGTCATTCATTTCGAGGGAGACTCGCGCCACATGGACCGATGGCTGACGGACGACGAGCAGCGGGCCTGGCGGGGGCTGATTCAGATGACGTCCCGCCTCGACGCCCGGCTCAACCGGGAGCTCCAGCACTCGTCGGGGCTGTCGCTGGCCGATTACGACGTCCTGGTCCTGCTCACCGAAGCCTCTGACGGGCGGCTGCGGGTGTTCGAGATCGCCGAGGACCTGCGCTGGGAGCAGAGCCGGCTGTCCCATCACCTCGCCCGCATGCAACGGCGCGGGCTGGTGACCCGCGAGGAGTGCACCACCGACCGGCGAGGCGCGTTCGTCGTGCTGACCGGAGCCGGCCGGAGTGCCATCGAGAAGGCGGCGCCGGCACATGTGGCCACCGTCCGCCGGCTGGTCTTCGACGGACTGTCCAAGGAGCAGGTGGTCACGCTGGAGTCCACCGTCAACCAGGTCCTGTCCCGAATGGGCGAGGGTGAGGACTGAGCCTGCGCTCACCCATACGAACAACGTGTACGCGCTTCTGCCGGTTCGAGCCGGCACGCAGGCACATTCGGGGTGCTCGCCGGCGCACTCCTGTGATCCGGCCGCTGTCGATTGCGGCGCGGTTGACCACCATTCGCGTGCGTTCGGCGCCGTCCGTGGTAGTTCCACGTAGTTCGGTCAAGCCGCTGACCTGAGTGGACGCACACCGACGGACTTCTGCGACCCCACAGCCGACAACCGGGGGTCAAGGGGTCACAGGTTCAAATCCTGTCAGCCCGACAGAGCGAAGCGCAGGTCAGGGGCCGATTCCGGGAGACCGGGAGCGGGCTCTGCTGTTGTCCGGGGCGGTTTGACCACCATTCTTGACCACCATTCGTGGTGCGGGCCTGTTGAGGACGGCGCTGAGGGTGGCGAGGGCTTCCCGGGAGACATCGGGGGAGACGTAGCCGTAGACGTCGCCGGTGATCACGATGGACGAGTGTCCGAGGATTTCCGAGACCACCTTCAGCGGGACGCCGCGGGCGAGCATCACGCTGGCCGCTGAGTGGCGCAGGGTCTGCAGTCCGGCGTCGGGGATGCCGGCTCGCGCGGCCGCGACCTTCAGCGCGCGGAGTGCGTTCCTGCGGGTCGCAGGGCTCGCCGAACTCGGTGGTGAACACGAAGCCGGTCCGGCGCCAGGCTGAACCGGCGCGCGATCGTTCCTCAGCTTGGGTGGCCTGGAGGTCGCCGAGCAGTCTTTCAGCGGGTGTGGAGATCGGCACGAAGCGTTCGGACTTCGCCGTCTTAGGCTCGGTGACCAGCAGGTGCCCGTCGATCCGCGTCAGCGTCCCGCCCACCCGCAACGTGCCCTTGTCGAGGTCGACGTCCGACCATTGCGGGGCCAGCGCCTCGCCGCGGCGCAGGGCGGTGTGCACGAGGAGCGCGAACAGGGGTGCGTACCGGCTGCCTTCGGCCGCGCGGATCAGTTCGGCGACCTGCGCGGGTGTCAGGTGCGGGCCTTCCTTGGCCGTAACCCGTGGCCGCCGGATGGCTATTGCCGGGTTGACCGCCAGCGCACCGTCGCGGACGGCCGTGTCCAGCACGGCGCGAAGGATCGTGTAAGCGGAGCGGATCGTGGACTCGGCCGGACCCTTGCGGCGAAGCTCGACACCCAGCCCTCGATGTGCGATGGCCGGACCCTGTTCAGCGTCAGCCGCCCGATGATGCTGTTGAGGATGTGGGTGCGCGCGACGCCTGCGTACATCACCTTGGTCGTGTTGCTTGCGCTCGGACGCCTGCAGCGAGGTGTCGATCCAGTGCAGCGCCAAGGCTGCGACCGTCTCTCTCCGGTCTCTGACGGGCTGGCCGCCTTCGACCCTTCTCCGGATCTCGGCTGCCTTGTCGCGGGCCTCCTGTGGCGTGTCGCCATAGACGGTGTGGTGGCTGCTCTGCCCGAACTCATCGGTGACGCGGAGGTTGATCTGCCAACGCCCATCGGCTCGGCGGCGCGGGGCCGATCCCTCGCTGTTGCCTGCCCCAGCCGGTCCGGGCGGGCCGTCGGCCGTCGAGCATGGATCGTCACGCGTCCGTGACGGCTCCTGACCAGGGTCGTCCCAGCGACAAGGAGGTGACCGATGAGCGCAGTGGGCGGCGTCGCGGGTCGACGGGCCGGCCCGGGTGCGGAGGGCCGAGGGCTCGCGGAGCCGGACTTCGCGGCCCAGGCGATCAACGGCTTCGGGGATCCGGCCAACTCCTACGTGCACTGCATGACGGAGTTCCGCTGCTCGGTGTACGCCGGGACGTCCCGGCATTCCATGGCCCTCCTCAAGCTCTTCCCGCCGCCGGAGCCGCCCCCGATGGAGCCGTGGCCGATTCCGGTTCCCGACTCCGTCGAGGACCTGGACATGCACGGCCAGATCTGGCGGCTGCGCCCGGACTCGGACGAGTGGAGCAGGGCCTTCACCTCACCCGACATCGTGGGCAGGAAGGGCACCGAGGTGCCACGCGACCTGGGCTACCGCGGCATGACGGTCTTCCAGGGGAAGTCCGATCCCGAGCCGGCGCGCTACGTGGGGGCGATCTCCACGGTGCTGCGGGGCGAGGCGGCCCGCCTGCTCCGCAGCGAGGACGGGGAGCACTTCGAGGCCGTCGGCGAGCCCGGCCTCGGCAACCCGAACGTCAGCACCCTCCGTGCGATGGCCGGCTTGGACGGGCACCTCTACGTGCTGCCGGCCGGCGAGGGCATCACGCTCAACAGCAGCCGCGCCTCGGTCATCATGCGCTCGCCGGACCCGGCGCACGGGCCGTGGGCCCCGGCGTGCGAGCCGGGCTTCGGCGAGACCGGCAACACCGGCGTCTTCGAGCTCGCCGTCTTCGCCGGCCACCTCTACGCCGGCACCTTCAACGCCGAGGACGGTTACCAGGTCTGGAAGACGCCGGCCACCGGCGGGGCGCCCTGCCGGTGGACGAAGGTCCTGCACGGTGGCGCCTTGCGCGGGCCCGAGAACGAGATCGCGATGAGCATGGCCGTCTTCTATGGCGCCCTGTTCATCGGGAGCGCCATCCAGAACGGAGGCTACGACCGGGTCAACCGGGTCGGGCCGGCGGCGTCGGAGCTGGTCCGGGTGCATCCCGACGACACCTGGGACCTGATCGTCGGTGAACCCCGGCGGACGTCGGACGGGGTGAAGGAGCCGCTGGCCGGGTTGGGTCCCGGCTTCGACGACCCGCTGGCCGGCTACTTCTGGCGGATGGCCGTGCACGACGGCTGGCTGTACCTGTCGACGTTCGACTGGACCGTCTTCCTCCCGTTCGCGGGGCGACCGTCGGCCTTCGCGAGCCACCTCATCGAGCGCTCCGGAGCGGACGAGCTCGCCCGCCGGGAGGCGGGGTTCGAGCTGTGGCGCACCGCGGACGGCGTCACCTGGTTCCCGGTGACCAGGACCGGGTTCGGCAATCCGTACAACTACGGGGCCCGCAGCCTCCTGCCGACGTCCCGCGGCCTCCTCGTCGGAACCGCCAACCCGTTCGCCCCCGAGGCGCCCGCCCGCTTCGTCACCGGCTGGGCCCACGTGCCCAACCCGCGGGGCGGGGCCGAGATGTGGGTGGGCCGCAGGGACGTCGCCCGGCCGGGCACGCTTGCCGCGCGGAACCGGGCACCGGCGCGGGTCGCCGGCCGGCGGAGCTCGCCGGCCCGCCGCGGCCGCGGTCTCCTGCTGACCGGGGCGACGGGGTTCGTGGGCGTGCACCTGCTGCCGGAGCTGCAGTCCCGCTTCGGCTCGGTATGGGTGCTCGCGCAGCCGGAGACCGTGGCCGAGCTCTCCGGCGCGGTCGACGTCGTCCCCGGCGACCTGACCGACCCGGGCACTCTCCGCGACGCCGTCGCGGGTGTGACCACCGTGGTGCACCTGGGGGCGGCGCTGCCGGGCGCGCGGGACGACGT
>JAOPUQ010000485.1 GCA_025963425.1 Modestobacter sp.
CGGCACCGACGACCAGGACGCCGGCGCCGGCGCCGCGGGGCCGCGGGCGCTCCGCCCCACCGCCCCGGGCCGAGGACGGCGTGCTCAGCACCGTGCTGCAGTCCTCGGCCTTCCGCTCCTTCGCCCGCTCGGCCGCCTCGGCGCTGGGCCGGGAGATCACCCGCGGCGTGTTCGGCACCCGCCGCAAGCGCTGACCCACTCCCCCACCTGGAGGTAGCACCACATGAGGTTCAACGAGGGAGCCGGGCTCGACACGTCCGACGTCCAGGACGTGCGCGCGAGCGGCGGGCGAGGTGGGTCCGGCGGTGGCCGCGGGCTCGCGGTCGGTGGCGGCGGGCTCGGCGTGGTCGGCGTCATCGTCGTGGTCCTCTTCCAGCTCCTCGGTGGCGGCGGCAGCGGCACGGGCTCCGGCAGCGGCCTGTCCGGCTTCGGCGGCATCGGCACCGACCAGTCCGCCGACAACAGCCAGCTCTCCCAGGAGTGCCAGACCGGCGCCGACGCCAACCGGTCCGTCGAGTGCGCCGTGGTGGCCGACATCGACTCGATCCAGGACTACTGGACCCAGGTGCTCGGCGGGCAGTACCAGCGCACCGACACCGTCTTCTTCTCCGGCCAGGTCCAGACCCAGTGCGGGGCCGCCTCGAGCGGCACGGGGCCGTTCTACTGCCCGGCCGACCAGCTGGTCTACATCGACCTCAGCTTCTACGACGACCTGACCCAGCGCTTCGGCGCCGAGGGCGGCCTGTTCGTCGACGCGTACGTCCTCGCCCACGAGTACGGCCACCACGTGCAGAACCTGCTGGGGACCAACCAGCAGGTGACCCCCGGCGAGAGCGGGCCGACCAGCGGCAGCGTCCGCCTGGAGCTGCAGGCCGACTGCTACGCCGGCACCTGGGCCAACCACGCCGAGACGGTGCCCGACGAGTCCGGCCAGCCACTGATCGCCGACATCACCGACGACGACATCGCCCGCGCCCTGGACGCCGCCGGCCGGATCGGCGACGACTTCATCCAGACCAACCTCGGCGGCGGCTCGGTCGACGAGGGCAGCTTCACCCACGGCTCCTCCGAGCAGCGGCAGCGCTGGTTCACCACCGGGTACCGGACCGGTGACCCCGCGCAGTGCGACACCTTCGGCACCGACGACCTCGGATGAGCGACCACCTGCGGGTGGACGTCGACGGGCACGTCGCCGTCCTGACCCTGAACCGCCCGGCCAAGCGCAACGCGATGACGGCGGCCATGTGGGCCGACCTCCCCGGCGTGCTGACCGAGCTGGCCGGCGACCACGCGGTCCGCGCCCTCGTCGTCACCGGCGCCGGACCCAGCTTCTGCGCCGGCGCCGACATCGCCGACCTGCTCGGCGGCGCCGACCCGGCCGACCCGATGGCCGACCTGCGCGCGGACAACCTGGCTGCGCAGGCCGCGCTGCGCGCCTTCCCGCGGCCGACGGTGGCCCTGGTGCGCGGCCACTGCATCGGCGGCGGGGTCGAGCTCGCGGCCGCCTGTGACCTGCGGTTCACCGATGAGACCGGCCTGTTCGGGGTCACCCCGGCCAAGGTCGGCATCGTCTACCCGCCGGCGTCCGTCCGGTCCCTGCTCGACCTGGTCGGCCCGGCGACCACCAAGTACCTGCTGTTCTCCGGCGAGGTGCTCGACGCCGCGGCGGCACTGCGCGTCGGGCTGGTGGACGCCGTCCTCCCGGCGGACGAGCTGCAGGCCGGCGTCTCCCGCTTCGCCGACGTGCTGGCCAGCCGGTCCGCGCTCACCCAGCGGGCGGTCAAGGAGGTCGTCGGCGAGCTCGTCGCGGGCGGGGACGGCGAGGCGACCGCGGCCGCCTGGTACCGGGAGACGATCTCGAGCGGGGAGCTCGCCGAGGGTGTGGCCGCGTTCGCCGGACGCCGGCCGCCGGCCTTCCCGTGGACCGGGCCGGCGGGAAGCTGAGGCCCGGGCGCCGCGTTCGACCGGTTCATGACGACCATCGGGATCATCGGCGCCGGGCACATCGGCACCGCACTCGCCACGACGCTCCTGGACGCCGGCCACGACGTGGTCCTCAGCAATTCCCGGGGCCCGGAGACGCTGGCCGGCGTGGTGGCCGAGCTGGCGGCGCGGGACACCGCTCGCGGGTCGATCCGGGCAGCCACCGCCGAGGAGGCCGCGGCAGCCGGCGACCTGGCCGTGGTGACCATCCCGCTGAAGGCCTACCTGGACGTCCCGGTGGCGCCGCTGGCCGGCAAGGTCGTCATCGACACGAACAACTACTACCCGCAACGGGACGGCGCGATCGCCGAGCTGGACGAGCGGCGCACGACCAGCGCGGAGCTCCTCCAGCGGCACCTGCCGGAGTCCGTGGTGGTCAAGGCGTTCAACCACATCCAGGCGGCGCAGATCGTGGACCGCCGGTCGCCGGCCGGCACCGCCTCCCGGCGCGCGCTGGCCGTCGCCGGGGACGACGACGCGGCCAAGGCGCGGGTGGCCGGCCTGATCGACGAGATCGGCTTCGACGTGGTGGATCTCGGGCCCCTCGCCGACAGCTGGCGGATCGAGCCGGGCACACCCGGCTACGGCGCCGAGGACGACGCCGGCCAGCTGCGCGCGCACCTGGCCGCTGCCCGTCGCGGCGACGCCGCCTGAGGCGGCCGGCCGGCTCAGCCGGCGGTGACCGTCTGCTCCTCGGCGGCGATCGCGGCGTTCCACTCCGGCTTCTCGGCCTGCCAGCGGTCCTCGGTTCGGCCCTGGCGCCAGTAGCCGGAGATGGACGTCAGCTCCGGCGTCAAGGACCGGTCGGCGCGCAGGTGCCGGCGCAGCTCCCGGACGAACCCGGCCTCGCCGTGCACGAAGGCGTGCACGGTGCCCTCGGGCAGCTCGGTGGCCAGCACCGCGGCCAGCAGCGCGGTGCCCGGCGCCCGGTCCTCCCGGTGCACCCAGACCAGCTCGACCTCCGGCCCCACGGTGAGGGGCTGCTCGTCGGCCACCGCGGGCACCTCGACGAACACCCGGGCCGGGACCCCGGCCGGCATCCGGCCCAGGGCCGCGGCGATGGCCGGCAGGGCGGCGTCGTCCCCCACCAGCAGGTGCCAGTCGGCGTCCGGGCTCGGTGTGTAGGCACCGCCGGGCCCCATGAGCTGGATGCGGTCCCCCGGCCGGACCGCGGCCGCCCAGCGGCCGGCCAGCCCCTCGTCGCCGTGGTGCACGAAGTCGATGGTCAGCTCGCCGGCCGCGGCGTCCCAGTCGCGCACCGTGTACGTGCGGGTGACCGGCCAGGTCTCCGGGGGCAGCTCGGCGCGGACCTGCTCGGCGTCGAACGGGACGACGTAGGGCGCACCCGCGGGTGGGAAGAGCAGCTTCACGTAGTGGTCGGTGAACGCCCCGGCCGGGAAGCCGGCCAGCCCCTCGCCCCCGAGCACGACCCGGACCAGGTGCGGAGTGATCCGGGACGAGCGGACCACCTCGGCAACCCGGGCCACCCGCTTGCGTCGTGGTGCCTCGGTCATCGGTCCTCCGTCGTCGTCAGGTGAGGGTTGCCTTGCCTTCCTCGGTGTCAGCGTACAAGTCACCCATCGTCACCACGGGCCGAGATCATTTTTCGGTCTCCTCGTTTGCCCGGGCCGGACCCGGGGGTACCGCAGCACCACCGGACGGCGTCCCCACTCAGACCCGGTGGGCCGACCCGATCAGTCGCCGACCCGGTGCCCTCGTGGCCCCGGAGCGCCGTCCCGGCAGGCACCGCACCACCGTCCCCGGCTCAGCCGACGGACGGCGGGACGGTCCCGGGTCGACGACGCAGACGACTCCCCTCCACTCCCGACCCACACGAGGAGGAACGATGACCCACTCCATCGACACCCCCACACAGCAGCCCCCGCCGAGCGGCGCGACCAGCGTCTCGACGACCCCCTCGACCACCGACGTGGCCAGGGACCAGGCCGGCAACGTTGCCTCCACCGCGGCCGAGGCCGGCAGCCAGGTCGCCTCGACCGCCGCCGACCAGGCCAAGCAGGTCACGCAGGAGACCAAGCGGCAGGCCCAGGACCTCGTCCAGCAGGGCCGCCAGCAGCTGCAGGAGCAGGCCCGCAGCGGCCAGCAGAAGGCCAGTGAGGGCCTCTCGGCGCTCGCCGGTCAGCTCCGCACCATGGTCGAGGGCGGCAGCGGGACCCCGTCCGGCCCGGCCGCCGACCTGGTACGCCAGGCGGGCGACAAGGTGGAGGAGATCGCCGGCTGGCTGCAGCAGAGGGAACCCGGTGACCTGGTCAACGAGGTCCGCGCCTTCGCCCGCCGTCGCCCCGGTACCTTCATCCTCGGCGCGGCCGTCGCCGGGATCGTCGCCGGCCGACTGACCACCGGCGTGGTCGCGGCGCACAAGGACGACAGCGCAGGCACCTCGCCGCAACGTCCGGCCACCGGCCCGAGCTACGCCGAAGAGGGCTACGCGACCACGAACTACGCCGCGGGCACCACCGCCGGCTACAGCACCACCCCCGGGTACGAGCCCACCACGACGTACGCGACCGGCACCGGTTCGGTCCCGCCGCCGCCCTACGGCACCGTGCCGCCGGCCGGCACCTCGGTGCCGCCGACCACGCCCGCCGGCTGGGACGACCCGACCCGGACCCCCGGCGAGGTGGGCCGGCCGTGAGCACCCCCTACTCGGGCGGCGGCGCGCCGCCGCTGGGTGAGCCTTCGGGTTCCGGTTACGCGCAGAGCGGGGGGACGGGCTACATGCCCCCGCCCGCCGCGCAGCCCGACTACGGCACCCCGGCGCAGCCGATGACCGACGAAGGTCATCCCGACGTCGAGGGCACCTCGGTCGGCCAGCTCATCGGGGACGTCACCCGCGACCTGTCGACGCTGATGCGCCAGGAGCTCGAGCTCGCCAAGGCCGAGGTCAAGGCCGAGGTGTCGAAGGCCGGCAAGGGCGCCGGGTTGCTCGGCGGCGCCGGGTTGGCGGGCTACATGGTGGCGCTCTTCCTGAGCTGCGCCCTGTGGTGGGGCCTGGAGAACGTCATGGACGCGGGGCTGGCCGCCCTGATCGTCGCTGTCCTGTGGGGCGTCGTCGGCGCCGTCCTCTACGTGATGGGCCGCAAGCAGCTCAAGCAGGTCAACCCCAAGCCCGAACGCACCGTGGAGAGCCTCCAGCAGGTGCCCGGCGCCCTCAAGCCCCAGTGACCGGACAGGAGACCGACATGACCAGCAGTGACCCGGATGTGATCCGGCGCCAGATCGAGGACACCCGCACCAACCTCAGCTACGAGGTCGATGCGCTCAACGAGAAGGTCAACCCGAGCCGGGTCGTCGACCGGCGGGTCGGCAAGGCCAAGAGCAGGGTGACCGGCCTCAAGGACCGCGTCTTCGGCGCGGCCCAGGAGTCGGGGCAGCACGCGAGCGGGGTGGCGTCCAACGCCGCCGGCAACGTCCAGGGTGCCGCCTCCTCCGCCGCGGACAGCGTTCAGCAGGCCGCCTCCAGCGCCGCGGGTGCCGTCCAGTCGGCGCCGGAGACCATCACCCGCCAGACCCAGGGCAACCCCCTGGCCGCCGGTCTCATCGCCTTCGGCGTGGGCTGGCTCGTCTCCTCGCTGCTGCCCACCAGTGAGAAGGAGAAGCAGCTGGCCTCGCAGGCGGAGGGCGCCGTCAAGGAGCACTCGCAGCCGCTGGTCGACCAGGCCAAGAACGCGGCCCAGGAGATCGGTGACAACCTCAAGCCGGCCGCCCAGGAGGCGGTCGAGTCGGTGAAGGCCACGGCGCAGGACGGCGTCGAGACCGTCAAGAGCGAGGGCCAGTCCGCCGCTCAGGACGTCCAGGGCCAGGCCAAGGACGCCAAGCAGACGGTGCAGGGGCACGCTTCCTCCTGACCCACCGCACGGCACCACCGCAGTCCAGGAAGGCCCCCGGCGCACTTCGCGCCGGGGGCCTTGCTGTGTCCGGACCGGTCACCTGAACGGGTGAGCACCCCACCTCCACGCTCCAGCCCGCTCCCGGGCCTGTCGTCTACCGACGAGGAGGAACTCGTCCCGGACGTCGGGGCGGGCCGCGACGTGAGGGAGGGACCGCCGTGGACGAGACCGTCCGGGTGGTGGTCGCCGACGACGAGGACGACATCCGCCTGCTCGTCGCACTGGCCGTCCGCAAGGCCGGCTGCAGCGTGGTGGCCGCGGTCGCCGACGGGACGCAGGCGCTGGCCGCCGCCCGCGCCGAGCTGCCCGACCTGGTGGTGCTCGACGTCTCGATGCCCGGGGCCACCGGCCTCGAGGTCTGCGCCGCGCTGCGGGCGGGGCCGGCGACCGGTGGGTGCCGGGTGCTGCTGCTCTCCGCCGGGGCCTCCCCCGACGACGTCGCCGCCGGCCTCGCCGCCGGCGCGGACGCCTACCTCCCCAAGCCCTTCACCGTCGCCGGTCTGGTCGACCAGGTCCGGGCCCTGACCGCCGGGGTGCGCGCATGACCGCCGTCCTCGACCGCGCCGCCCAGCAGACGGTGCCGCGCCGCTCCGCCACCCCCCGTTCCTGGCCGCTGGACCGTCTGCTGCCTGCCGGGCTCTGTGCCGTGGTGGTCGCGCTGGTCTCCTGGACCGTCGGCGCACCGGCCTCCCCGGGCCTGGTGCTCGCCGCGACCGCCGTGATCGCCGTCGCCGGCCCGATGGCCTGGTTGGCGCCCTGGCGACGCTGGCCCGGTTGCGCACCGGCGCTCCTGCCGCTGGCCGACCTGACCGCCGTGGGCCTGGCACTGGCCGGTGCCGGGCCGTGGGCCGACCCGTTCACCGTGTTGCTCGCCGGCCCGGTGAGCGTGCTGGGCTCTCTGGCCGGACGGCGGGGCGTCACCGCCGGCGGGGCCGCCACCATCGTCGTCCTGCTGCTCCCCTCGGTGCTGCGGAGCTCGCTGACCACCGCCGAGCTCGTCCGGGGCATCGGAACGGCGCTGGTGATCTGCTCGGTCGTCCTCACCGTCGGCGAGCTGACCCGGCGGCTGCGCGGGCAGGTCGCCGTCGCCCGGGAGCTGGAGGCCCAGCACCTGGACCTGGTCTCCCGGGGGCAGACGACCGCGGAGGAGCTCGAGGTCGCCACCCGGATGATGCGGGCGCGCGCCCAGACGATGACCAGCGTCATCGACGCGGTCACCGAGCAGTCGATCATCGGTACCGACCGGGACGGCCTGATCCGGGTGTGGAACCCCGGGGCGGAGCGCATGCTCGGCCTGCCCCGGGCCGACGTCGTCCGTACCCGCACCATCACCGACTTCCACGCACCGGAGGAGCTGGGCCCCGACGAGGGCCCCGGCGAGGACGTCGACCGCGACCCGGCGGGGCGGGCCGCGGCCCGCTTCGCCGCGCTGGTGCAGGTCGCCCAGGAGCAGGGCAGCGACGTCCGCGACTGGACGTACCTGACCGCCGACGGCCGTCGGCTGACCGTGGCGGTGGCGATCACCCCGCGCACCGACGACGAGGGCGAGCAGGCCGGCTGGAACTTCGTCGGCACCGACATGACCGAGGCGCGCGCCGCGGAACGGCTCAAGGACCAGTTCGTCAGCCTCATCTCCCACGAGCTGCGCACGCCGCTGAGCTCGATCCTGGGCTACCTCGAGCTCGTGATGGACGACGAGGACCAGCCGCTCACCGCCGACCAGCGGCAGTACCTGGGCACCGTGGAGCGCAACGCCCAGCGGCTGCTCCGTCTGGTCGGCGACCTCCTGTTCACCGCCCAGGTGGACGCCGGGCGCTTCACCCTGCAGCCGGCCGAGGTGGACCTCGCCGGGGTCGTCCGCGCCGCCGAGGACACCGCCCGGGTGACCGCCGACGCCCGCGGGGTCTCGGTGACCGTGGAGGTGCCCGACGGCGGGCTCGTCATCCGGGGCGACGCCCTCCGCCTGGGCCAGGCCTGCGACAACCTGGTGTCCAACGCGGTCAAGTTCACCCCCGGCGGTGGGCAGGTGACCCTGCGCCTGCGGGCCGGCTGGCAGGACGACACGGGCACGGTGACGGAGTCGCCGCCGCCGGGGGCCCGCCCGGTCGCCCAGCTGTCGGTCAGCGACACCGGGATGGGCATCCCCAGCGGTGAGCAGGGGAAGCTGTTCACCAGCTTCTTCCGGGCGTCGACCGCGCGGCGCAACGCCGTCCCGGGGGTCGGGCTGGGCCTGACCATCACCAAGGCGATCACCACCGCGCACGGCGGCTCGCTGGACGTGGTCAGCGCCGAGGGCGCCGGCACCACCTTCACCATGACGCTGCCGGCCGGCTGACCTGCCGGCCCGACGCCGTCCGACCACTTCCAGGCACCCCTGACCGGTTTCCGGTCGGGGGTGTCGTGCGTCTGCGGGGAAGTGCCGGGTTCCTTGCGGTTTTCTTGCGGATCGCTGGTGGGTGGCCTGCGGGTGGCCCTCCAGAGTCGT
>JAOPUQ010000505.1 GCA_025963425.1 Modestobacter sp.
CGGCACCCGCACCGGACGGCGGCCGGCGGTCGCCGTCCGCACCGCGTGGCCGTCGGTGACCAGCTCGGCCCACGGCCGGTCCAGCTGCGCCCGCACCCGGGTCAGCGCCGCTGCCGCCGGCCCGGCGTTGCCCTGGACCAGCGCGGTCACGAAGGCCGGGTCGCTGCCGATCACCCGGGTGCCGTCCCGGAAGCTGCCGGCCGCCAGGGCGAGCGCCAGCGGGCCGGCCTGGCCGGCGGCGGCGGCCAGCGCGGCGGCGAGCAGGTGCGGGACGGCGCTGATCGCGGCGACCGCGTCGTCGTGCTCGGCGGCGGTCACCGGGACCACCTCGGCACCCACGGCCAGCGCGATCTCGGCCACCCGCAGCCAGCGGCGCAGGTCCGTGCCGGGCTCCAGGCACAGCGCCCAGCGGGCGCCGGTGAACAGCTCCGGATCGGTCGCGGCGTGCCCGGACCGCTCGGTGCCGCACATCGGGTGCCCGCCGACGAACCGGTCGCCGTGCCGGGCGCCGAGCTCGGCGACCACCGGGACCTTGACCGAGCCGAGGTCGGTGACCGTGGCGTCCGGGTCGAGGGTCAGGTCCGCCAGCGCGGTGCCCAGCACCGGCATCGGGACGGCGAGCACCACGACCCCGGCCGGCTCCCGGCTGATCGTCACGCCCCGTGCGGCGGCTGCGTCCCGGGCGGCGGGGTCGGCGTCCCAGCCCGACACCGGCCGGCCGGCGGCCACCAGCGCCGCGGCCAGCGAGCCGCCCAGCTGGCCCAGCCCGACGACGGACACCGGGGGAGCGGGCATGGTGGGGACGGGGAAGGTCACGAGACCTCCTCGCTGTCCCCCGCAAGCGGGAGGTGCCCCCAGCTCGTCGGCCTCGCGCCCCATGGTGGTGCGCCTCTGCGTGACCTCGCACGCTCGGTCACGGCTGCTGCCCCGTCGTGTCCCACGGGGTGCCCAGGCGGAAGACCCGGGCCAGCGCGGTGGCCACCCGGCGGCCGTCGGCCGTGCTCGCCTCGATCCGGTAGACCGCCGTCCGGCCGGTGAGGTGCAGCTCCTGACCCTCGGCCACCAGCCGGTCGCCCAGCCGCGCGGCGTCGAGGAACTCGGTGTGCACGTCCTGGGCCACGGCGAGCGTGCCGTGGCTGTTGCTCACCGCGGCGTGCACGACGTCGAGCAGGGCCATGGTGGCGCCGCCGTGCGCCGTCCCCACCGCGTTGAGGTGCTGCGGACCCACGGTCATCGCCGCGCGGGCGTAGCCGGGGCCGACCGCCTCCAGCTCGATGCCCAGGTGGGCGGCGAGGGGATCGGCGGCGAGGGCGCCGAACAGTGCCGGGTCGACGGCGTCGTCACCGGCCACCTCGTCGCCGGCGGTCTCGGTGCTGTCGGTCCCGCGGGCGTCGGCCATGATCTGAAGGTTATGACCACACCCCCGCCGACCCCGCTGCGGCCGAGCTTCGCCGTGCGGGTCAGCCGCACCGGCACGCAGTGGCAGTGCGAGCTGCTGGCCGCCGACGCCGGGGACGAGCTGCCGGTGCTCGAGCGGGCGCTCGGCGAACCGGGCGTGGACGGCTGGCCCGGGCCGTTCGTCCTCGTGGTCGACAGCCGGCTCTACTTCGTCGTGCTGCGGCACGGACCAGGCGGGATGGTGCGCGCGTTGATCTCCGATGCCACGTTCCAGGAGTGGTTGCTCGCCGCGGAGGTGGTCGAGCGGTACGGCATCGGCGCCGAGGACGGCGGGGTGCCGGTGGCCGCCACGGTCGACGACGCCTTCGACGACGACGAGACCGGCTGGCCCGGCGGCGACCTGGACGTCTTCTCCGACGCCGGGCTGACCGCCGACGAGCTGTCCTCGCTGCTGGCCGCCGACGACCTCTGGGCCGACGAGATGGTGCTGCAGATCGCCGAGCGGCTGGGCTTCGCCGCGCAGCTGACCGCGGTGGCCACGGCATGAGCGCGCCGTCGGCGACCGCGGTGGTGTTCGACCTGGGCGGGGTGATCACCGAGAGCCCCATGACCGCCTTCGCCGCCTACGAGGCCGAGGCCGGTCTGCCCGACGGGTTGATCCGCCGGCTCAACAGCACCGACCCGGACACCAACGCCTGGGCCCGGTACGAGCGCCGCGAGCTCGACGAGGCCGGCTTCCGGGCCGCCTTCGAGGCCGAGGCCGCGGCCGCCGGACACCCCCTGGACGCCGGCCGGGTGCTCGCCGGGCTGGCCGGGGACCTGCGCCCTGCCATGGTCACCGCGGTGCGGCGGCTGCGCGCCGCCGGCCTGCCGCTGGCGCTGCTGTCGAACAACGTGGCGCCGATGGAGCGCACCGGCCGGCTCGGGGAGCTGCTCGGGCTCTTCGACGCGGTGGTGGAGTCCTCGGTCGAGGGCGTGCGCAAGCCCGAGCCGGCCATCTACGCACGGGCCCTGGAACGGCTGGGTGAGGCGGTCGGCCGGCCCATCGCGGCGACCGACTGTGCCTACCTCGACGACCTGGGCATCAACCTCAAGCCGGCCCGGGCGATGGGCTTCGCGACCATCAAGGTGGTCGAGCCCGGCGCCGCGCTGGCCGAGCTGTCGGCGCTGGTCGGGCTGGATCTCGACGGCTCGGCCCCTCGCGGGGGCGACCGATGACCGGGCCGACACCGGAGGACGTGGACGCGGCCATGCGCCGCGCGCTCGAGCTGGCGGCCGCCGCACCGGAGTGGGGTGACACGCCGATCGGCGCCGTCGTCCTCTCGGCCGAGGGGGACGTGCTGGCCGAGGCCGCCAACGAGCGGGAGAAGCGCGGCGACCCGACCGCGCACGCCGAGGTGCTGGCGCTGCGCGAGGCCGCCCGGGTGCACGGCGACGGCTGGCGGCTGAGCGGCGCGACCCTCGTGGTGACCCTGGAACCGTGCACCATGTGCGCGGGCGCGAGCGTGCTGTCCCGGGTCGCCCGGGTGGTCTACGGCGCCGACGACCCGAAGGCCGGGGCGGCCGGGTCGCTGTGGGACGTCGTCCGCGACCGGCGGCTCAACCACCGTCCCGAGGTGGTCGCCGGGGTCCGGGCCGAGGAGTCCGGCGCGCTGCTACGCGCGTTCTTCCG
>JAOPUQ010000004.1 GCA_025963425.1 Modestobacter sp.
AGGGCCGGGCCGGCCACCAGCAGCTGCTCGGCGACCGGCACCGCCGCCGCCCCCTGGGCCAGCGTGGCCACGATGGCCACCGCGTCGGCCAGGTCGCCGCCGGAGCCGCCGGCCTCCTCGGGCAGCCCGACGCCGGTCAACCCGGCCCCGGCCAGCGCCGACCAGAGGCCGTCGTCCCACTGCCGCTCGGTGGTGAGCACGAACGGCTCGTGCTTGGTCAGGATGTCCCGGACGGTCTCGACCACCAGGTCCTGATCGGGAGAAGACATCAGCGCAGACCCAGCCCTCGTGCCACGATCCCGCGGAGGATCTCGTTGGTCCCGCCCCGCAGCGTGTAGCCCGGCGCGTGCAGCTGCGCCTCGGCCAGCGCACGGCCCAGCGGGTCGGGTGCATCCAGCGACGCGTGCACGTCGACCGCCCGCCGCACCTCGTCGATGACGTCGGCCTCGAACGTCGTCCCGACGTCCTTCACCAGCGCCGCGGGGATGTCGGGCAGCTCGCCGCGGTCCAGCGCCGCGGCGATGCGCAGCGACATCTGCCGCAGCGCGAGCAGCCGGGCCGACAGCCGGCCCAGGGTGGCCAGCTGCCCCGGGTCGCCGGACTCCGCCGCGCGCCGGCCGAACTCGGCGACAAGGGGATATGTCGACAGGAACCGCTCCGGCCCGGACCGCTCGAAGGCCAGCTCCGCGGTCACCTGGTGCCAGCCGGCGCCCTCCTCGCCCAGCAGCATGTCGCCGGGGACGACGACATCGTCGAGGACGACCTCGTTGAAGTGGTGGCCGCCGTCCAGGATCCGGATGGGGTTGACCGTGATGCCCGGCAGCGACAGGTCGACCAGCAGCTGCGAGAGGCCCGCGTGCCGGCTGGCCGGGTCGGCCGGCGAGGTGCGCACCAGGGTGATCGCGTAGTGGCTGAGGTGCGCGTTCGACGTCCACACCTTCGCGCCGTTGACCACCCAGTCGCCGTCGCCGTTGCGGACGGCGCGGGTGCGGATGGACGCCAGGTCCGAGCCGCTGTCCGGCTCGCTCATCCCGATGACGAAGTAGCACTCCCCCGCCGCGATCCTCGGCAGGATCTCCCGGCGCTGCGCCTCGGTGCCGTAGCGCAGCAGGTTCGGCCCGGACTGCCGGTCGGCGATCCAGTGCGCGGCGACCGGGGCGCCGGCCGCGAGCAGCTCCTCGGTGACCGCGTACCGCTCCATCGCGGTGCGCTCGTGCCCGCCGTACTCCTGGGGCCAGGTCATGCCCAGCCAGCCGCGCTCGCCGAGCTTGCGGGAGAACGCCGGGTCGACCCCGGACAGCCAGGTGTCCACGTGCGTGGTGAAGGTGCCGGCGGCGAGCTCGGCGGAGAGGAACTCGCGCACCTCGGCGCGCACCACCTCCGCGGCCTCCGAGCGCGGCGCGGGCGCCAGCGTCAGTGAGTTGGTGCTCATCGTGCGGCGTGCTCCCCACGTCGGTGTGGCCGTCGTCCTGAGTCGGTTCTACAGGGTGCTCCGTGCCGCCGCGCGACCGACGGGCACTCGCCCCACTGTCCCGGCACGCCGGCCGGGACGCACCGTGCGGTGAGCACCACGTCCGCCGCGGTCCGCTGTCGGGAACGCCCCGGTTGCCCTCCCCGGCTCGACCGGCGAGCCTGCCCGGATGAGCGACTCGTTCGACCTGCAGCGGTTCGTGGACGCCCAGGACTCCGGCGGCACCTACGCCGCGGCGGTGCGGGAGCTGCGTGCCGGCGTCAAGCGCGGCCACTGGATGTGGTTCGTCTTCCCGCAGGTGGCCGGGCTCGGGCGCAGCGCGACCGCGCAGCGCTACGCCGTCTCGGGTCTGCCCGAGGCCCGCGCCTACCTGGCCCACCCGGTGCTCGGTCCGCGGCTGCGGGAGTGCACCGAGGCGCTGACCGAGCTGCCGGCGACGAACGCCGTCGCGGTGTTCGGCCCGGTCGACGCCCAGAAGCTGCGGTCGTCGATGACGCTGTTCTCCCGCGCCGACCCGGACGAGCCGGTCTTCCGCCGGGTGCTCGACCAGTGGTTCGACGGCGCCGAGGACGAGGGGACGACGTCCCGGCTCTGGACCCGTTGACCGCGGCTGACCACCGGAGCAGCGTCGGCACATGCGCTCAGCCGGGCACGACGGCGCGTCTCCCGACCCGGCCCTTGTCCCCTTCCAAGGAGGCGGGGCGGAGGCCCGGGTCCTTCGGGTCTCGGCGCAGATCAGCCTCCACCAGAGCCGTCGCCCCCGCCGCACGGACGTCGACGGACCAGGCGCGCTCCCGGATGCGGTCGAGCAGTTCCGTCTCGCCGGTGGGCACGCTGGCGGCCAGGTGCGAGGCGGCAGAGACCTGGGGATCTTCCAGTACGGCGTCGACGAGCTTCGTCCGCGATCCCGCTGGCAGGTGTCCCGATTCGACGTGCATCGCGGAGCGGACAACTTCCGGGTCATCCGTCCGGCTGACCTCCGCGACGGCGACCAGACGGCCGTCGACCTCTATCTGGATCTCGTAGGCATCGGGCGAACGGGTCATGGCGGGCCTCTTCGGGCGAGAGGAGTGGAGCGTCGAGATGGCTGGCGCGATGTCTCGCATGATCCATCGGCCACCTGAGAGTCCGGTGACGTCCCGCTGAGAGTCGAATGTGGTCCTCACCGTGTTGGCCGGCAATCGATGACCATGCCGTGAGCCGTGCCGGGCCAGGACGAATCGAGCGCGCCGGTGGGCATTCGCATCGTCAAGCGCCGTTGGGCCCGTCGCAGTGAGCGTCAGGGGTGCGGGTGTCCGTGAGCGGCCCACGCAGGGGCAGGTACGCGAGACGGGCGAATGACTCTGGGCGGGACGCTGCGGAAGGGAGAAGCCTCGCGCACGGCAGATCCCAACCCGCAGGCAAGGAGCTGACATGGCCACGCAGCCCGAGGAGAACAAGCCGACCATCGTCCTGGTCCACGGCGCCTGGGCCGACGCCACCGGGTTCGACCGGGTGATCCGCGCCCTACAGGACCGAGGATTCCGCGCGATCGGGTTCGCCAACCCGCTTCGCGGGCTCCCTGGCGACGCGACCTACCTCGCCGACTTCCTGCGGAGCCTGACCGGTCCCATCGTGCTCGTC
>JAOPUQ010000033.1 GCA_025963425.1 Modestobacter sp.
GGGTAGATGTAGGTGTTGCGGACCATGAACTCCTTGAGGATGTCGTTCTGGATCGTCCCCGTGAGCTGGTCCGGGCTCACCCCCTGCTCCTCGGCGGCGACGACGTAGAGCGCCAGCACCGGCAGGACGGCGCCGTTCATGGTCATCGAGACGCTCATCCGGTCCAGTGGGATGCCGTCGAAGAGCTGCCGCATGTCCAGGATCGAGTCGATCGCCACCCCGGCCATCCCGACGTCGCCGACCACCCGAGGGTGGTCGGAGTCGTAGCCGCGGTGGGTGGGCAGGTCGAAGGCGACCGACAGGCCCTTCTGCCCGGCGGCAAGGTTCCGCCGGTAGAAGGCGTTGGACTCCGTGGCCGTGGAGAACCCGGCGTACTGGCGCACGGTCCACGGCTGGGTCGTGTACATCGTCGGGTAGGGCCCGCGCAGGTACGGCGCGATGCCGGGGAAGGTGCCGAGGAAGTCGACGTCGGCGAGGTCGGCCGGCGTGAGCAGCGGCGGGACGGCGATGCCCTCGGGGGTCTGCCAGGTCGCCTCGGCCACGCTGCGGCCGGTGGCGGCGGAGTACGCCTCGGCCCACTCGGCCGGCCCGGCGCCCGCGGAGGGCCGGCCGAGCTCGAGGTCGCCGAAGTCGGGGATGCCGCTCATGCCCGGTCCTCCTGATCACCGTTCGCAGAAATGGCCATCTCTGCGATCCCCAGCTGCTCGTGCACGGCCCGCAGCGCGGCCAGTGCGTCACATCCGGCGTACACGTACCCGTCCACGCCGTCCACCCCCAGTTCGGGCCTGCCGGCGATCCACACCGAGGTGGCACCGGCTGCCCGCAGTTCCGCGACCAGCCCGGCCGCCGACTCCGCGTAGTCCTTGTCGCTGCCGCAGAGGCAGACGACCGGCGTCGATGCCGCCGCGAAGCCGGCCGCGCCGTCCCCGGACGGGGTCAGCAGACCGCCGGCCTGGAACAGGTTGGCGGCGAACGTGGCCCGCGCGGTGTGCCGGGCGACCGACCCGAGCGTGGCCAGGTGGACGGCCGGGCGGGGCTCGACGGCCTCGGCCCGGTCGCGCAGCTCCTCGAACTCCGCGGCCGCGCGCACCCGGGGCAGCCCGCCGGGTCCGGGCGGCAGCACGTCGGCCGCCGGACGGCGCTTCGGGAGCAGCTCGGTCGGGTTGGGGAACTCGCTGACGCCGGTGATCGCGTCGGTGCGGTGTGCCAGGCGCTCGTTCCGGTCGGCCCACGCCGCCGCGATCCGCTCGCCCACCAGCCCGGAGGTCAGCGCCGCCGCCAGCCCGCCGGCCCGCTCGATCTCGGTGAACCAGGCCCACGCGGCCTGGGCGAGGTCCTCGGTCAGCGACTCGACGTACCAGGAGCCCCCGGCCGGGTCGAGCACCCGGGCCAGGTGGCCCTCCTCGACCAGCAGGGTCTGGGTGTTGCGGGCGATCCGCCGGGCGAAGGCGTCGGGCAGGCCCAGCGCGGCGTCGAAGGGCTGGACGGTGACCACGTCGGCCCCACCCACGCCGGCGGCGAAGCAGGCCACCGTGGTGCGCAGCATGTTGACCCACGGGTCGTGCCGGGTCGTCATCACCGAGGAGGTGACCGCGTGCTGGCGCTGGGCCCGCGCCTCCGGCGCGGCGCCGCTGGCCTCGGCGACCCGGTCCCACAGCCGGCGGGCCGCCCGCAGTGCGGCGATGGTCGTGAACTGGTCGGCGCTCGCGGAGAAGCGGAAGTCCAGCTGGCCGAACGCCTCGTCCACGCTCAGCCCACCGTCGGTGAGGGCTCGCAGGTAGGCGACGCCCGCGGCCAGCGCGCAGCCGAGCTCCTCCACCGCCGAGGCGCCCGCGTCGGCGAAGACCGTCCCGTCGACGACGACCGTGCGCAGGCCCGGGTGCGCCTGGGCGCGGCGGGCCAGGTCGGCCAGCCCCGCGAGGTCCTGTTCCTGGCCGGAGGTCGCCTGCACCCCCAGCGGGTCCAGGCCGAGCGAGCCGCCGGGCGCCAGGTCGGTGCGCCCCTCGACCAGGGCCAGGAAGGCCTCGGCGGCGGCCGGGCCGCCCTGCACGGTCACCGGCGCCAGGTCGAGGTAGACGTCGGCGAGCACGTCGGCGAGCGAGTCGACCGGAACCGCGCCCTCGCCGAGGACCAGCCACAGCGAGGAGACGCCGTTCTCCAGGTCGGCCAGCACGGCCTCCCGGGTCGCGGCGACGTCGGGGTCGGCGTGCCGCTGGCGGACGTCCCAGCCACCGGGCACGTCCGGGTCCGCGCCGCCGGCCACGGTCGCCCCGGCCGCGCCCGCCCGGGCGCCACGCACGAACGGCGGCGCCCCCGGGACGCCGACCAGCTCGGGGAGGTCGCCGGCGTCCTCGGCGGTGTAGAGCGGCGCCACGCTGACCCCGGTGGCCACCGGCACCCGCAGCGCGTCCTCGACCGGGTCGGGCAGCTCCTCGCGGCCGGCCTTGCGCAGCACGGCGGCGACGAGGTCCCGCCACTGGTCGCGGGTGGCCTCGGCGAACTCGCCGGCCAGGGCGAGCTCGTCGGGCGCCTCCGGCTCCGGCGGCACCTCGGCATCGGGAGGTGTCGCGGCCTGCTGCTCGTCCGTTGGACTCATCGTCGGGTCACCGGCTCTCGTGGGCGGACGCTCGTTGCAGAAGGTGTAACAGGCTTCAGGACGCCGGGGTGCTGGCGGGTACCGCCGGATCGGCGGCGGCGTCGGCGGCGAGTGCCTGCAGCGCCGTCCGGGCCAGCAGCCGCACGCCGACGCCGATGGACCGCTCGTCGACGTCGAAGGTGCCGCGGTGCAGGTCCAGCGGGGCACCGCCACCGTTCGTGCCCAGCCGGGCCAGCGCGATCGGCAGCGCCTCGGCGAACCAGCCGAAGTCCTCACCGCCCATGCTCTGCGGGCTGAGCACGACTCCCTCGGCGCCCACGGTCTGCAGCGCGGCGGAGCGCAGCAGCGCCACGTTGCGCGGGTCGTTGACCACCGGCGGGACGCCCCGCACGTACTCGACGGACACCCCGGCCCCGGAGGCGGCGGCCACCTGGGTGACCAGGGTGCGCACCAGCTCCTCGGCCGAGGCCCACACGTCGCGGTCCAGCACACGCAGGGTGCCGCGCAGCTGGCCGGTCTCCGGGATCGTGTTGGGCGCGACACCGGCGCTCACCGCACCCCAGACCAGCGACATCCCCGAGCGGGGGTCGACCAGCCGGGACAGCAGGCCGGGCACGTCGGTGACCACCCGGCCCAGCGCGTGCACCAGGTCCACGGTCAGCTGGGGGCGGGCGGTGTGCCCGCCCGGGCCGGTGAGGGTGACCTCGATCCGGTCGCAGGCGGCGGTGATCGCACCGGTGCGCAACCCCACCCGGCCGACCGGCACCGACGGGTCGCAGTGCAGGGCGAACGCCCGGCTGGCGCCCTCGAGCAGCCCCTCGCGGACGATCTCCAGGGCGCCGCCGGGCACCTGTTCCTCACCGGGCTGGAAGACGCACCGCACCGTGCCGGGCAGCCCGTCCAGCGCGGCGAGCGCCTGGGCGACCCCGAGCAGCACGGTGGTGTGCACGTCGTGGCCGCAGGCGTGGCACAGGCCCGGCCGGGTCGAGGCGTAGGGGACGTCCTTGAGGTCGGGCAGCGGGAGCGCGTCGATGTCGGCGCGCAGCACGACCATCGGGCCCGCGCCGGTGCCCACGTCGCAGGTGAGCCCCGTGCCGCCGGCCAGCCGCCGTGGCCGCAGGCCGGCCGCGGCCAGCCCCTGCTCGAGGAAGGCGGTCGTCCCGTGCTCGGCGAAGCCGAGCTCGGGGTGGGCGTGCAGGTGCCGCCGGGCGGCGACCAGATCGGCCTCGTGGGCCCGCACCCAGTCGTCGACCGCGGCGCCGGCCCGGTCGAACGGCGTCTGCACGGAGGTGCCGACGGCGGTGCCCTCGCTGATGGTCACGCGGTCGCGCTCCCCGCCCCACCGACGACGGCCGGGGCGGCGGGCAGGTCGTCGCGCATCTCGGCCAGCAGGCTGTCGACCACCGGGCGCAGGTCGCCGTCGTGCGCAGCCGCGACCGCCCGCTGGCGCTGGTAGGAGGCGCCGAGGTCCAGGATGCGCAGGACGTCGGCCAGCTCCTCGGCGCAGCCCAGCCGCTTGGCGGTCGGCGCGAGCTCCTCGACCAGCTCGGCGATGGCCTGCCGGACCGGGCGCACCGTGCCCTTCTCGTCGACCACGATGTCGGCGTCCAGCCCGTACCGGGCCGCCCGCCACTTGTTCTCCCGCAGCACCCAGCTGGCCGGGACGGGCAGCGTGTAGCCGCGGTCGAGCTCGCGGTCGAACTGCTCGACCAGGCACTGGGACAGCGCGGCGACGGCGCCGACCTCGGTCAGGGTCGGCAGACCGTCGCAGATGCGCAGCTCCACGGTGCCGAAGTCCGGGTGCGGGCGGATGTCCCACCAGACCTCCCGAACGCTGTCGATGGCGTGCGTGGAGATCAGCGTCTCCATGTACTCCTCGAACCGGTCCCAGCCCGACAGCTGGTACGGCAGCCCCGCGGTCGGCATGCCCTCGAACACCTTGGAGCGGGCCGAGGCCAGGCCGGTGTCGGCCCCGATCCAGTACGGGGAGGACGCCGAGAGCGCGAGGAAGTGCGGGACGTACTGGGACAGCGCGTTGACGATCGGGATGACCTTGTCCGGCGAGCGGACGCCGACGTGCACGTGCACCCCGAAGATCTGCAGCCGGCGGGCCAGCCACTGCATCTTCTCCACCAGCTGGAGGTAGCGCTCCTTGGGCGAGATCTGCTGGGTCTGCCAGTCGGTGATCGGGTGCGTGCCGGCGCACATCAGCGCCAGGCCGTGCCGGTCGGCGGCGGCCACCACCTCGGCCAGCGTGCCGGCCAGGTCCGCCTTGGCCTCGGCCACCGTGGTGCAGATGCCGGTGATGATCTCGATGGTCGACTGCAGCAGCTCGTGCTTGGCCTTGGGGTGCTCGTCGAGTCCGTCGGGGGTGATCTCGGCGAGGATCTCGTTGGCCCCGGCGGTCAGCTCCCGGGTCCCCGGGTCGACCAACTGCAGCTCCCACTCCACCCCCAGGCTCGCGCGCTCGGAAGAGTGGAAGGGGATCTGCACCCCGCGAGTCTAGGTTCGGGAACGATCTTCCGCCGCCCGGTGCGCGGGGGGCATAGGAAGCTTTACGCCCGGTATCGGCGTCCCGACCGGGTGGAGAGCTTCCTATGCTCCGGGAGTGAGCCAGTCCGCACCCCTGCCCCCGAACGACCCCGCGGCCCTGGCCGCCCGTGCCGCCGAGGAGCTGACCGCCGCCCTCGGCGACGGCCACGACGTCGCGGTGGTGATGGGCTCGGGCTGGGCGCCGGCAGCGGACGCCTTCGGCGAGACGCTGGCAAGCGTCGGCATCGGCGACCTGCCCGGCTTCGCCGCCCCCACGGTCACCGGTCACGGCGGCGAGATCCGATCGGTGCGGATCGGCGGCCACAAGGTGCTGCTGTTCCTCGGCCGCACGCACCTCTACGAGGACCGCGGCGTCGAGCCGGTCGTGCACGGCATCCGCACGGCCGCGGCCGCCGGGGTGCGCACCGTCGTCCTCACCAACGCCGCCGGCGGACTGTCCCCCGACCACCGGGTCGGCCAGGCGGTGCTGATCAGCGACCACCTCAACCTCACCGCGCGCTCACCGCTGGTCGGGGGAACGTTCGTCGACCTGACCGACCTGTACTCCGCCCGGCTGCGGGCGCTCGCGAAGGAGATCGATCCGTCGCTGGCCGAGGGCGTCTACGCCGCCCTGCCCGGCCCACATTTCGAGACCCCGGCCGAGATCCGCATGCTGCGCACGATGGGCGCGGACCTGGTCGGCATGTCCACCGCGCTGGAGGCGATCGCCGCCCGGGCCGCCGGGGTCGAGGTGCTGGGGCTGTCGATGGTGACCAACGCCGCGGCCGGCATGACCGGGGAGGCGCTGGACCACGTGGAGGTGCTGGAGGCGGGCAAGGCCGCCGCCGGCCGGCTCGGCGAGTTCCTGGTCGCGCTGATCGGGCGCCTGCCGTGAGTGGTCCGGTCCTGGTCACCGGGGCGGCCGGGCTGATCGGCACCTGGCTGCGCGGCAGTTTGCCCGAGCGCGGCTGGGCGGTGCGCAGCCTGGACGTCGCCCCGATCGCCGACGTCCGCCCGGGCGAGGAGCAGCTGGTCGCCGACGTCACCGACCTCGCGGCGATGGTCGACGCCTGCACCGGGGCCACTGCCGTCGTCCACCTGGCCGGCATCGCCACCGAGTCCACCTGGCCGGCGATCAGCCACAGCAACATCGAGGGCACCTACGCCACCCTGGAGGCCGCCCGCCGGGCCGGCGTGCAGCGCGTCGTGCTGGCCAGCAGCAACCACGCCACCGGTTACACGCCGCGGCCGGAGCAGGGCCTGCTGACCGAGGCCGAGGCCCCGCACCGCCCGGACACCTACTACGGCGTGTCCAAGGCGACGATGGAGGCGCTGGGCTCGCTCTACGCCGACCGCTACGGGCTGGACGTCGTCTGCCTGCGGATCGGCAGCGCCTTCCCCGAGCCGACGACGGTCCGCCAGCTGGCCACCTGGCTGTCGCCGACCGACACCGTCGGGCTGGTCGACGCCGCGCTGCGCGCCCCCTCCCCAGGCTTCGCCGTCGTCTGGGGCGTCTCGGACAACACCCGCCGCTGGTGGGACCTCACCGCCGCGCGGGCGCTGGGCTACGAGTCCGTGGACGACGCCGAGGTGTACGCCGCGGAACTGCTGGAGGTCCACGGCGAGCCCGACCCCACCGACCCGGTGCACGCCCGGGTGGGCGGGGAGTACGCGACCGCCGCCTTCGACGCCGACGTGATCGAGGCCCGGCAGGCTGCCCCGGAGGAGCCGTGACCCCCGACGTCCTGACCCTCGCGCGCGCCTGGGCCGCCGACGACCCGCACGCCGGCGACCGGGCCGAGATCGAGGCGCTGGTCGCCGCCGGCGACACCACGGAGCTGACCCGCCGGTTCGCCGGCCCGCTGACCTTCGGGACGGCGGGGCTGCGCGGGCCGCTGCGCGCCGGTCCGGCCGGGATGAACGCCGCGGTGGTCACCCGGGCCGCCGCCGGCCTCGCCCGGCACCTCACCGACGAGGGGCACGCCGGCCGTGGGGTCGTGGTCGGCTTCGACGCCCGGCACCGCTCCGACGAGTTCGCCCGCATCACCGCCGAGGTCCTCACCGGCGCCGGGTTCGCGGTCGACGTGCTCCCCCGGCCGCTGCCGACGCCGGTGCTGTCCTTCGCCGTCCGGCACCTGGGTGCGGTCGCCGGCGTCATGGTCACCGCCAGCCACAACCCGCCACAGGACAACGGCTACAAGGTCTACCTGGCCGACGGTGCCCAGGTGGTGCCCCCGGCCGACCGGCAGATCGAGGCCGCCATCGCCGCGGTCGGCCCGGCCGCCGAGGTGCCCCGCGGGGACGAGTGGACCACCCTCGGCGACGACGTCGAGGACGACTACGTGGCCGCCGTGGTCGCCGCCCTGGAGCCCGACCGGCTGGACGCCGCCGCCCGCCGCCGCCTGGTCGTGGCCTACACCGCGATGCACGGGGTGGGCGCGGGGACCACCGCCCGGGTGTTCGAGGCCGCCGGCTTCGCCCCGGTGCACTCGGTGCGCGAGCAGGAGCGGCCGGACCCGGAGTTCCCGACCGTCGCCTTCCCGAACCCGGAGGAGCCCGGCGCGGTCGACCTGCTCACCGCGCTCGCCGAACGGGTCGGCGCCGACGTGGCGATCGCCGAGGACCCGGACGCCGACCGCTGCTCGGTGGTCTGCGGCGGCCGGCAGCTGACCGGCGACGAGGTCGGCGCGCTGCTCGCCGACTGGCTGCTCCGCCGCGGCGTGCGCGGCACGTACGCCGCCTCGCTGGTCAGCGGCTCGCTGTTGTACCAGCTGACCCAGGCGCACGGGGTGCCGTTCGCCGAGACCCCGACCGGCTTCAAGTGGATCATCCGGGCTGGCTCACCGGAGGCGCCGCTGGTGTTCGGTTACGAGGAGGCGCTGGGCTATGCGGTGACCCCGTCGGTGGCGCACGACAAGGACGGCGTCTCCGCGGCCCTCGCGGTGGCGCTGCTGGCGGCCGAGCTGGCCGTCGACGGGCGCACCCTCACCGACCGGCTCGACGAGCTGGCCCGCGAGCACGGCCTGTTCGCCACCGGCCAGCTGTCGGTGCGGGTGAAGGACCCCTCCCTCATCTCCGACGCCATGTCCCGGCTCCGTGCCCAGCCCCCCGCACGGCTGCTCGGCCGCCCGGTGGAGGCCGCCGACCTGGCCGACGCTGAGCCACCGGTGGACGCGGTGCGGCTGTTGGGCGACGGTGTCCGGGTGATCGTGCGGCCCAGCGGCACCGAGCCCAAGCTCAAGGCCTACCTGGAGACCGTCGTCCCGGTGCACGACGACGCCGGGGTGCTGGCCGCCCGCGGCCGCGGCGCCGACGAACTCGACCAGCTGCGCGCGGAGATGGCCGCCGCACTCGGCCTGTAGGGGGTCGTCCGTGGACGTGCGCGCGCTGGTGTTCGACGTGTTCGGCACGGTGGTCGACTGGCGGAGCGGAGTGGCGCGCGAGGTGCGGCGCCTGCTCGGCGAGCGGGCCGACGCGGCGGCGTTCGCCGACGCCTGGCGGGACCGCTACGCGCCGTCGATGGACCGGGTGCGGTCCGGCCAGCTGCCCTGGACGCCGCTGGACGCGCTGCACCGGGCGTCGCTGGACGAGCTGCTGTCCGAGCTCGGCGCCGACGACGTCGACGAGTCCACCCGGGCCGAGCTGGTGATGGCCTGGCACCGGCTCGACCCGTGGCCCGACGCCGTCCCCGGGCTGGACCGGCTGCGACAGCGGCACGTGCTGGCACCGCTGTCCAACGGCAACGTCGCGCTGATCGTCGACATGGCGAAGCGGGCCGGGCTGCCGTGGGACCTGGTGCTGGGTGCGGAGCTCGTCGAGCACTACAAGCCGGACGCCGAGGTCTACGACGCCGCACCCCGGTTGCTGGCGCTGCCGCCCGGGCAGGTGCTGATGGTCGCCGCGCACGTCTCCGACCTGGCCGCCGCCCGGGCGCGGGGACTGCGGACCGCCTACCTGCACCGGCCCGACGAGTTCGGCGGGCGCGTGGACCCACCGGCCACCGACCCGGACGCGGACCTGTCGGTGTCCTCCCTCGTCGAGCTCGCCGACCGGCTGGGCACCTGAGCGTTCCCCTGAACGACAGGAGCCCCCTCGACGACGCTGTCGAGGGGGCTCCGGCTCGGGGCCGTCAGGCAGAAATGTTCAGGCGTAGGGGGACGGTGGGTAGCTCGGGTCGGGGGCCGGGGCGCCGCCGGCCGGAGGCGGGCCGTAGCGGTTCGGGCCGCCGTCGCCCCGCAGGAAGCCGGTCTGCACCAGCAGCAGGATGCCGCCGACCAGCGGGATCAGTCCGAACAGCAGCCACCAGGCGGAGTGGCCACGGTCGTGGAGCCGGGTCACCTGCGAGGAGATCGACGGGACGATCGTCAGCAGCGTGACGACGAGGCTGATCCAGCCGACCTGGAACGAGCCTGATGCGCTGGTCGAGGTGGCCGAACCGTCCACCGTGGCAGTGCCCAGCGCCAGGTCGGCCAGGAGGGCCAGGATGCCGAGCGCGAGGATCGGCAGGAAGTAGTGCAGCCAGTAGGTGCGGCGGGTGATCCGCCCGCGCCGGAGGTACCACTGTCCGAAGCTCATCGGAGCCCCTTCACGAGACGAGACCGCCCGGAGCCGGGCAGCGGCTCATCCTGGCGGTCACACTCGACGACGGCCATCCCGCGTCCGGGTGACATATTGAGCCGAAAGACCAGGTCAGAGGCGGTAGGGCAGGCTCCCCGGCTGGCCGGCCGGGGCCGGCGGGCCGTACCGGTTGGGGCCGCCGTCCCCGCGCAGGAATCCGGTCACCACCAGCAGCACGATGACGCCGACGAAGGGCACCAGCGCCCAGGCCAGCC
This sequence comes from Modestobacter sp., assembly GCA_025963425.1. Taxonomy (GTDB): domain Bacteria; phylum Actinomycetota; class Actinomycetes; order Mycobacteriales; family Geodermatophilaceae; genus Modestobacter. The sequence goes on from JAOPUQ010000033.1 coordinate 9,961, forward strand.
ACCACGCGGACTGTCCGCGGTCGTGCAGCCGGGTGACCGTGGAGGAGACCGTGGGGACGACGGTCAGCAGCGCGATCAGCACGCTGAACGGCCCGCCGGTGCCGACCGCGAGCGCGGGGGACGATCCGCCGGCAGTGGCCACGTCGGCGAACCCGTAGACCCGGTCGGCCAGCGACGCCAGCAGGCTCAGCACGGCGAGCGGCAGCGTGTAGTGCAGCCAGAAGGTGCGCCGGGTGATCCGCCCGCGCCGCAGATACCACTGCCCGAACGTCACAGGCATGGGGCCACGGTCTCCCGGCAGCCGCTGGCCAGCGAGCGCTGGGCCGCCTCCAGCACCCGGACGACGTCCCGGCCGAAGCCGACGTCGCAGGGGTGCGCGCCGCCGGTGAGCGCCGCCGCGGACAGCTCGTCGACAGCGACCCGGTGCGCGTCGACCGCGGTGTCGAACTCGGGCAGCAGCACCAGCCGCCCCGCGTCCCCGTGCACCCAGGTCTCGATGCCGGCGGCCATCTCGGCCACGGTGGAGGAGACGGTGACCGTGCTGGCCCGTCCCTCGGGGTGGGTGAACACCAGGTGCACCGTGTCGCCCTGACCGGCGCCGGCCTGCACCGCGGTCACCGGACCGAGCGCGGGCACCAGCAGTGACAGTGCGTGCGGGCCGACGTCCCACAGGGCGCCGTGCTCGACCCGCCAGGGGGAGCCCTCGAACGGACTGCCGGCCAGCGGGCCCAGCCAGGTGACGGCGCCGCCGGCCAGCGTGGTGCGGCCGGCCTGCTCGAGCCAGGTGGACGTCGCCGTCCGGAAGCGGGCGGTGAAGAACACCACCGATGCGACGCCGGCGGACCCTGCCGCGGCGACCACCCGGTCGGCGGCCTCGGTGGACAGGGCCACCGGCTTCTCCAGCAGCAGGTGCTTGCCGGCGGCCGCGGCGCGCTCGGCCAACGGCGCCTGCACGTCCGGGGGCACCGCGATGCTCACCGCGTCGACGTCGGCGAGCAGCGCGTCCAGGTCATCGAACCCCGGGACGTCGAACTCTGCTCCGACCGCCTTCGCCGTGGCCAGGTTGCGGCCCCAGACCCCGGCGAACTCCGCGTCGGGGTGCCCGGCCAGCGAGGTCGCGTGCACGGCGCCGGCCCAGTGACCTGTGCCCAGCACGCCGAAGCGCACGGTCAGACCGCCCCGAACTGGCGGTCGCCGGCGTCCCCGAGGCCCGGGACGATGTAGGCGGACTCGTTGAGCCGCTCGTCGACGCTGGCGGTGAAGACGTGCAGCGGCAGGCCGCTCTCCTCCAGCCGGAGGAGTCCCTCGGGGGCGGCGAGGGCGCAGAGCACGGTGATGTCGGTGGCGCCGCGGGCGGTGAGCAGGCCGCAGCAGTGCACCAGCGACCCGCCGGTGGCCAGCATCGGGTCGAGCACGAAGACCTGTCGGTCGACCAGCGACTGCGGCAGCGAGGCCATGTAGGCCTCCGGCTGGAAGGTGACCTCGTTGCGGGCCAGGCCGACGAAGCCCATCTGCGACTCCGGCAGCATCCCGTGGGCGGTGTCGGCCATGCCGAGCCCGGCCCGCAGCACCGGCACGATCAGCGGTGGGGCGGCCAGCCGGTAGCCGGTCGTGTCGGTCACCGGGGTGGTGATCGGCTCCTCGGCGACCGCGAGGTCGCGGGTGGCCTCGTAGACCAGCATCTGGGTGAGCTCCCGCAGCGCGGCGCGGAAGGCGGCGTTGTCGGTGCGCTCGTCGCGCATCCGCGACAGTCGGGCACGGGCCAGCGGGTGGTCGACGACGGTCAGCTGCACGCCGCTCACCGTATCGGCAGCCTCGCACGGGCTCCGTCGATCACTGCCGCGGTGCGATCGCGATCTCGGTTCCGTCGGGGCGGTGGGTGCGCCATCGGCCCTTCGGTCGGGTGGCCTGCACGATCGACTCCAGCGCGGCCGGAGGGGTGACACGCGCACTCCCCCAGAACTCGACCCCCGGCCGGGTGAGGGCAGACCGCCCCGGTGTCCCCGCAGTGGAGAATGCGGCGCATGACCCACGTGCTGGACCCCGACGCGCTCTCCGGCGCCGGTTCCCCGCCCGGCGCTCCGCGGCGCGCCCGCGCCCTGCCCGGCGACCTCCCGGACGGCGGTGGCCCGGACGCCTTCGCCGACGTGACGCGCTCGGACGCCGCCTTCCGCGCCTTCCTGCACGGGC
>JAOPUQ010000088.1 GCA_025963425.1 Modestobacter sp.
GCCGGCGACCTCGGCGGCGACCTCGGACGCCCGCTCGGCATCCCGGGACCCGATCAGCACCCGCTGCCCGGCGGCCGCGAGCCGGACGGCGAGCCCCCGGCCCTGCGCCCCGGTCCCCCCGAGCACGCCGACAACCAGGTCCTCTACCGCACGTCCGTCACCCATGACGTCTCCCGTCCCCCTGCGGCCCCCGGTCGGGCCGACGCTGCGTTGATCATGCCCCGGGCCCTCCGGGCGGCCGCGGGGGCTCAGTCGCCGGAGCCGCCACGCTCCCAGGCGCGGTCCTCGGCGTCGGCCCGCTCGTTGCGCTCGGCGACCTTCTGCAGCGCCTGCTCGGCCTCCGCGTGGGTGGCGAACGGACCGAGCCGGTGCCGCTCGGCGCAGCCGTCGCGCGTCTCGACCGCGTGGTGCTTCAAGCAGTAGAACCAGGGCCCCTCGGCCACGGCGGGCCTCCTCTCAGGATGCGTGCGCGGCCCAGCCTCGCACCGCGCCGCACCGTCCGCACGGTCCGCCACGTCCGGAGAGCGGTGCCCCACCGGATGCCGCACTGCACATGCCATGCGTGGGAGTGCCCCACGATCCGGGCGAACAGGGCATTCTGCTGGCATGTCCCGGGGAGGCACGCTGCCGCGTGGCCATGACGACCCGTCGGTGGGGTGGTCCCTGGCCGAGGTCACCCGTGCCGTCCGGGACGGCGACGCCCGGCTGACCGCCTGGTGCCTCGCGGCGCTGCTGGGCTCCGGGGCGGCACTGGGCGGGCTCAACCTGATGATCGACGGGGTGCTCCGGGACGGCGCCTACCGGCTGGTCTACGCGGCCACCATGCTGATCATTCTCGCGCTGGGCGTGGTCCTGGCGCTGCGGCAGCGCGCCGGGCAGGGCGTCGCGTCGGTGCTCGTGGTGGTGGGCGACGCCGTCTACGTCGTCGTGGCGGTGACCACGACCGACCCGCTGCTGTACTCGCCGCCGCTGATGCTGCTGTTCTGCTGTGTCGCCGCGGCCTGGTTCCTGGGCCCGCGGATGCTCGCCGTGCACATGGTGCTCGTCGTCGTCGCCTGCGCGGCGGCCTTGTGGAGCAGCTATCCCGACCGGGCGGCGCTCGCCGTCCAGGTGACCGTGAACTCCGTGGTGCTGGACCTGGTGACCGTGGGCGTCTTCCTGCTCCGGCGGCGGGTGGAGCGGCTGCTGGCGCACACCCGGGCGCTGTCGTCCACCGATCCGCTGACCGGCCTGGCCAACCGGCGCCGGCTGGTCGAGCAGGTACCCCGCCTGTGGCGGCAGGCCCGCCGCGACGGCCAGCGCGTCGCTGCGCTGGTGCTGGATCTGGACCACTTCAAGCGGCTCAACGACGCGTTCGGCCATGCTGCCGGCGACGAGGTTCTCCGGGTCGTGGCCGGGGCGCTGGCGGCGACCGTGCGCCCCAGCGACGTGCTGGCGCGCACGGGCGGCGAGGAGCTCGTGGTGCTGGGCCTGGTCGCCGACCCGGCCGAGGCGCGCCGGCTGGCCGAGCGGCTGCGCCTGGCGGTGTCCACCAGCTGCGCGGCGCAGTCGGTCACGGTTTCCATCGGGGTGGCACTGGTCCGGCCCGTGGACGACGAGGACGTCACCGACGGGCTGTGGCGGCTCATCGACCGGGCCGACGCGGCCATGTACGAGGCGAAGCAGGGTGGCCGGGACCGGGTGTCGATCGCGGCCGGCGTGTCCGTGCCCCGCCCCCGCGACCGCAGCCTCGGCAGCGCCTGAGCCCGCCGGAGGCCGCCTTCGAGCGGTGCACCCGGCGCAGGTCTGCTTTCCTGCCTGCATGACCACCTCCGTCGCCGCCCGGCTCCTGGACCCGTTGCTCCCGGATCCCACCCGGACGGTCCCGCTGTCCCTGCGCGAGCAGGCCGAGGTGCGCGACCGGTGGCTCACCCAGCGTCTGCTGGACCTGCTGCCGCAGCTGATGGACCGGGCGGGCATCGACCTGTGGGTGGTGCTGGGCCGGGAGTACAACGAGGACCCGGTGCTGCGGACACTGCTGCCGGCGAACTGGCTGTCGGCTCGCCGGCGCACCATCCTGCTGTTGCACCGCAGCGACGACGGGGTGACGGCCGCGGCGGTCTCCCGGTACCCGGTGGGCCAGTTCCTGCCCGCCTGGGAGCCCGACGAGACCCCCGGACTGTCGGCCGAGGAGTCGCAGTGGGCCGCGCTGCGCCGCTTCGTCGACCAGGCCGCGCCGCGCACCATCGGGGTCGACGTCTCCTCCGTCTTCGCGCACGCCGACGGGCTGTCGTACACCGAGCACGGGCTGCTGATGGCCGCACTGGGCCCGCATGCCGGCCGGGTGGTGTCCGCCGAGGCGCTCGCGGTGGGCTGGCTGGAGGCACGCCTGCCCGAGGAGATCGCCGCCCTGCACGCGATGAACCGCCTCGTGCACCAGGTCATCGACGACGCCTACTCCCCCGCCGTGATCACGGTCGGGCAGACCACGGCGCTGGACGTCGCCTGGTGGATCCGGCAACGGTTCGCCGACCTGGGCGTCGACGGCTGGTTCCAGCCGACCGTCGGGCTGCAGCGGGCCGGCACACCGCTGGCCGACGAGCGCGGCACCGTGCTGCCCGGGGTCCCCTACGACGCCGTCATCTCCCCCGGGGACCTGGTGCACTGCGACGTCGGGCTGGCCAGCCTCGGGCTGACGACCGACACCCAGCGCAACGGCTACGTGCTGCGGCCCGGCGAGACCGCCGCCCCGGCCGGGCTGTCGGCCGCGCTCGCCGTGGGCAACCGGATGCAGGACCTCACCACGACGGCGCTGCAGCCGGGGCGCACCGGTGACCAGGTGCTGGCCGCCGCCCGGGCGGCGGTGGCCGCGGTCGGCATCGACGGCGACGTCTACTCCCACCCGGTGGGCGTGCACGGGCACGGCGCCGGCCCGACGATCGGGTTGTGGGATCAGCAGGACGGCGTGCCCGGCGCCGGCTCCGCGCCGGTGCACCTGGACACCGTCTACGCGCTGGAGCTGTGCGTGCGGGTGCCGGTCGCCGAGTGGGACGGTCAGCTGGTCCGGATGGCGCTGGAGCAGGGCATCACCCTCACCGCGGACGGCGTGGAGTACCTCGACGACCGGCAGACCGGGCTGATCCTGATCCCGTCGGCCTGACCGCCCGGGCTCGCGGACGACGGAGACCTCCGCCTCGTAGCGGAGCCGGATCCGGTCTCGGGACATGCCCTCGGTCGCGCCGGGTCACGTCCGTCGCGCGTGGGCGGTTGCCTTGTCGTTGGCCTCCTGGATGGCATCCACCAGTTCGTCCTTGGTCATCGACGAGCGCCCGTGCACGTCCAGCCGCTTGGCGACGTCCAGCAGGTGCTCCTTGGTGGCGTTGGCGTCCACGCCACCCTTCGTCTCGCGGTCGGTGCCGGCGCCGCCCTCGGCCTGGGGGTCGCTCGGGCCCTTGTGGTCCTTGGGCTCCCAGTGGTCGCCGACCTTCTCGTGGGTGTGCTTGACGGCCGACCAGGCCACCCGGTTGGCACGCTGCTCGTCGCCGTACTCCTCGGCGGCCGAATCGTGCGCCTTGGCGAAGGTCCGCTGGGCCTTC
>JAOPUQ010000097.1 GCA_025963425.1 Modestobacter sp.
GCTGGGTGCACTCGCCGCGGGCGCCCCGCCGGAGGCCGCCGCGGTCATCGCCGACGTGGTCGCCGACGAGGCGGCCCGGACGGCCGAGCACCGCGCCCTGCTGGCCGAGCTGGCCGACGACGCGCACCTGTCGGCCGCGGTACTGGCTGCCGCCGCCGGTCCGCTCGGTGGTGTCGGGCGACCGGGGGAGGCACCGCGGGTGACGGTGCGGCTGGCCGCGGTGCTGCCCGGGTGGGGTGGCCAGGCGATGACCGGGCTGGGCCTCGACGCGGCGGCGGACCTGACCGCGCCTGGCGACCTCCCGGCGATGGGCGCGGCCGCCGCCCGGTATGCCCCGTACGCCGGGGTGCCCGCCTTCGCCGAGGCGCTGGCCCGGGGTCTGGGCCACGACGGGATCACCTTCCTGCTGGCGGTGCTCGGTTCGGGAGCCGGCACGGGCGCGGAGGAGGAGATCGCGGGCCTGCTGGCCCGCACGCTCCGCGGGGACGGGCCGGCCGGTGCGCTGCTGGACCCGCGGGATCCCGACGGAGGAGCGGACGTGGTCGCCCTCGGCATGGGGGTCGTGCTCGGCGCACCGGGTGTCAGCCCCGGCCTGGCGGCCGCCTGGGGTCGCTCGATGCTCGAGCGGGAACGGGTCCAGGGCGTCAGCGCGGCCGACCGGACCACGCGGGCGCCGGCCGACCCGCTGGACGCGGCCCTGCAGGTGCTCGTGCGGGCTACCGACGGGGCTGCCGCCGCCGCCCTGCTGGCCACACCCGCGGCGTGGGGCGCCGCGCTGGCACGGGACTGGCCGGACGGAGGTGCGGCGCTGGCCGAGGTCATCGGCCTGGGTGCGGCCGCGCCGGAGGGCGGGCGCGTCGCCCGGGCCGGGCTCGAGGCGCTGGGGCAGGGGCTCGCCCCGGGGTCCAGCGGGGCCGCGCTCGACGACCGGTACTTCCTCCCTGCCGTCCGGGACGCGGTCGGCGGTCTGGTGGCCGCCCAGGTCGGCGTCGTCATCAGCGCCCTCGCGCAGGTCGGGAGCGGCGGGGAGCTCGACGGGGCCGCGGACGCCGGACTGCGCGGGCTGGGGCTGTTGCTCAGCCAGCCCGGCCAGAACGGCGTCGTCACCGGCGCCCTCACCGCGGTGCTGCACGGCGGGGCCGGAGGAGCGGGGGCCGGTGAAGTGGCCGGTGCCTACGTCGCGGTGCAGGAGTACGGGATGCGAGTGCGACATGCCCTCGACTGCGCCCGCGAGTTCGCCCATGCCGTCGACCGGCAGCTGAACTGGACCGTCGGGGTCACGCTGCCCTCCGTGGCCCTCCAGGGGTGGGCCCGTCCCTTGCTGGTCGAGGTCGAGGGGAGGGCGGCCCGGGTGTTCCGGGCCGACGGGGACGTGGACATCCCCCGGGACACCCGACCGGTGCGCACCACCGACGACGCGGCCCGGCTGGCCGAGGCGGTGGTCGCCGGCGGCGGCGCAGCCGGCCGGGCCGGGTTCGGCCGGGCCACCGCACTGCTGGGCGTGCCCGAGCCGCCCGACACCACCTCCCCGCACGACGTGCTCGATCAGGTGGACATGCCCGACCGGCGGCGCCCGCGGGGCGAGCGGACGGGCGGGGGCCGGTGACAGTGCGCTGGCCGGACCCCTGATCGAGTTACATCATCATCCTTTCGTGACGGAAATATAATCTGACACCACGTAGAGTGATGACTCCCCACGGGATGATCACGCGGTCGTGTGAACGCTTGCCTCGTATGGGTGACAGCCTGCACTCTCCTGAACGCGGTCTGTTGCCGGACGACGCTCTGCCCCCGCGTGGGCGGCTGCCGCAAGTCACGCAGTCGGCCCATGCCTGAGGAGGCGTCATGACCCGCACCATCGCCCTCGACACCCCCGCCGCAACGGCAATCAGCACCTGGAAGTGGGGTCGCACCTGGAAGTGGGGTCGCTGACCTCCCCGGCTCACCGATGAGGCAGCCTCCATGTGAGGCTGCCTCGTCGGAGTGAGTTGCCCCGCGCGGGCCCTCTCCACTGTTACGTTCGGCCGACGCCTCCCGCTCACAGACAGGCTGACGTTGGCCGAGCCTCTGGCCCCCGAGCCCCCGGGGGCCCTCCTGATGCGGCAACCGTGGACGATCGCCAGCCTGGCGGTCGCCGCGGCTGTCGCAGTAGGCGTGCCCGCGCTCTCCTCCACGTGGACGACACCGCCGTGGTGGGCGGTGCTGGGGTTGTTGCTGACCTTCATCCTCACCGAGTCCGTCCAGCTGGACCTCGAGTTCCGCAAACAGACCATCTCCGCCTCGCCCACCGAGATCGCGATCATCTTCGGCCTGGTCGAGGTCGGCGGGTTCTGGACGGCGGTGCCCTGGGTCGGCGCCATCGCCCTGGTCATGCGGATCCAGGGCTACCCGCTGGCCAAGCTGGTGTTCAACGGCGCGCTGGCGGTCACCGAGCTCGCCGCCGGACTGGCCGTGCTGGCCCTGTTCCCCCCGCTGGACGTCGACCGCCCGCTCAGCTGGCTCGCGCTGGTCGCGACCATCCTGGTGATCTGGCTGGTCAGCGTGATCGGCGTCGGCGCCGCCATCAGCCTGGCCGACGGCTTTCCCGGCTGGTCGTTCTGGGTGGCCGCGCTGCCCAACGCCGTGGTCGGTCCGCTCGGCGTCGTCGTCGCCGTCATCGCCATGCTGCTCACCGAGCAGACGACCTGGGCCTGGGCGCTCATGGTCCCGCTCCTGCTGGGCGTGCTGGCGATCTTCCGCCAGTCCGCCCGGGCGGTGCGGGAGCGGCGCACCGTGCAGCGGGTCTACGACTTCGCCCGCCGGGTGGAGCTGGTCACCCCCGACGAGGCCGGCACCCGCGAGATCGTCAGCGCCGTCCGAGAGCTGCTGCACGCCGACCGGGTGGCGCTGTGGCTGCCGCCCTACCTCGACGAGGGTCCCCGGCTCGTGGTGGACGCCGCCGACGGCGAGCTCGCCTGGTACGACGGCCCCGGCGACCCCGACGACCCGCTGCGCCGCCGGGCGCTGGCCGGCGGGGTCACCGGCCCGGTCCTGGTTTCCGCGGCCCGGTCG
>JAOPUQ010000101.1 GCA_025963425.1 Modestobacter sp.
TCGATCGAGAACTTCTGGTGCGCCGTGCCGCCGTGGTCGGTGATGACGATCCAGTCCAGCCCGAACTTCCGGGCCTGGGCGGCCTGCGTCTCGACCTCGTACTGCGCGTCCGGGGAGAACTGGGTGAGGATGTGGTGGTCGCCGGCGAGGAACAGCGACCGGCCGTCCCACGGGTTCGTCGTCCGGCCGCTGCCACCGCCCTGGGCGGAGGCCACACCCTGGCCGACGCCGGCCACCGCACCGCCGAGCCCCGCGGCCGCACCGGCGACCATGGCGGCCGAGGCGAGGAACGCCCGGCGGGAGACCGACAACCGGTCGTCGGCCTGCGGGTCGGCCCAACTGCCCTCGACACCGGAGTGCGCGTGGTCGTGCCCGTGGTCGGCGTCGCCGTGGTGGTGGTGCTCGTGGTCGTGCTCGTGGCCCATCGAGTCGCTCCCGCATCGTCCGCACTGCATCTGTCGCAGTGACTCTGCGTCGGCGGCATCGACCAGCGGGTGACATGCAGGAGAGCATTCGGCGAACACCCGGCAGCCTCACGGCCGCCGTACAGCAGGCCCTCAGACCTGCCCCGACAGCGTCCGGCTGATCGCGCGGGCCGCGGCCCGCACGCCCGGTGCCATCGCCCGGACGGCGGACGGCCCGTCGCCGCGCACCACGATCGACAGCGCGGCGACCACGCCCTCGCGGTCGCTGATCGGGGCGGCCACCGACACCGCGTCCGCGGTCACCTGCCGGTCGCTGACCGCCACCCCGGTCCGGCGCACCTCGGCCAGCACGCGACGCAGCTGGCCGCGGTCGGTGATGGTCCAGGGGGTGTACCGCTTCAGCGGGCGGGCGAGCACCCGTTCCTGCACCTCGATCGGCGCCGAGGCCAGCAGCACCAGCCCCACCCCGGTGGGCGGCAGCGCGAACCGGCCGCCGACCTCGGTGTAGACGGCCACCGCGCCGCGCCCGGCGAAGCGCTCGACGAACACCACCTCGACGTCGTCCCGCACCGCGAGCTGCACGTTCTCGTGGGTGACCTCGTAGAGGTCCTCCATGAACGGCAGCGCGGCCTCCCGCAGGCCCAGCGCCCGGGGCGCCAGCGCACCGAGCTCCCACAGCCGCAGCCCGATCCGGTAGCGGCCGTCGCCGTCGCGCTCCAGGCCGCCCCAGGCGCACAGCTCGGCGATCAGCCGGTGCGCGGTCGACAGCGGGACGTCGGTGGCACGGGCGATCTCGGACAGGGTGAGCGCCCGCCGGTCCCGGCTGAACGCGTCCAGGACGGCGAGCAGCTTGGTGCCCGCCGTCCGGCGGGCGGCCGGCCCAGGCCCCGGCCCAGGCCCCGGCCCCGGCCGTCCGGCGAGCACGACCGGCTCCTCCGCGGGTGCGCCGCTCAGAGCTCCAGGACCAGCTTGGGGCAGGCCGCCCGGGAGACGCAGATGAACATCGTGTCGTTGGCCGCCTGCTCCTCCGGGGTCAGCAGGGAGTCCCGGTGGTCCACCTCGCCCCCCAGCACCGGCGTCTCGCACGTGCCGCACGTCCCCTCCTGACAGGAGGACAGGACCGGGATCCCGGCCTCCTCGACGACCTCGAGGATCGACTTGTCCGGCGGCACGGTGAGGGTCTGCCCGGACAGGGTCAGCTCCACCTCGAAGTCGCCGCTGAGCGCCCGCTCGCCCTGCTCCTTGGGCGAGAAGCGTTCCACGTGCAACGAGCCGGCGGGCCATCCGGCGCACGCCGCCTCGACCGCCGTGAGCAGCGGCTCGGGGCCGCAGCAGTAGATCTTGGTGCCCGGCTGCGGGGTGCCCAGGACGCGGGCCAGGTCGATCAGCCCGACCTCGTCCTGCGGGTGCAGCGTGACCCGCAGGCCGTGCCCGGTCTTCGCCTCCAGCGCGTCCAGCGCGTCGAGGAAGGCCATCGACGTGCGGGTGCGCCCGCCGTAGTGGAACTCCCACTCGGCGCCGGCCTCCTCGGCGGCCGCGGCCATCGGCAGGATCGGGGTGATGCCGATGCCGCCGGCGATGAAGACGTAGCGCGGGGCCGGCGCCAGCTCGAAGTTGTTGCGCGGCCCGCGGACGTCGACGTCGGCGCCCTCGAGGACCTCGTCGTGGACGTAGGCCGAACCGCCGCGCCCCTCGAGCTCGCGGAGCACGCCGATCTGCCAGACCGCCCGGTCGTGCGGGTCGCCGCACAGCGAGTACTGCCGCACCATCCCGCCGGGCAGCCGGAGGTCGACGTGCGCGCCGGGGGACCAGGCCGGCAGGTCGGCCCCGGTGGGATCCCGCAGCTCCAGGACGGCGACGCCCTCGGCTCCGGTGCTCCGGCGGGCGACCCGCAGCCGCAGGTCCACCTCGTCGTGGGTGCTGTGCACGGGGTTGCTCCTCGATCGTTGTCTCGACACGGCGACGCCGGTCCTGCCCGGCGGGGGCGGACCGGCGTGCCGGGGGTCAGTCCGGACTCAGCCGGGCTGCGACGGTACGGGACGGCTGGTCAGACCAGAGCCGGCATGCGCTCGGACGTCCGGAGGACGAAGGGGTCGCGGACGTAGTGCGCCGGGGGCGTGGGGACCGGGCCGGACGCCGGTGGCTCGACCGGGCCGCCGGCCGGGTGGTCGGGGTGGGCCAGCAGCCACTCCCACATCTCGTCGGGGTCCGAGGCCTCGGCCTCGGCCCCGCAGAAGCACAGCCCGCGCAGCCGGTCCGAGCCCGGCAGCCAGTTCACCCGCAGTACCCGCTCGCCCTCGAGCACCCGGTTGGGCACGGGGAGCGTCAGGTCGTCGCGCCGCACCGTGCTGACCTCGGCGGCGTTGAGCGGCACGTCCGCGGACGGCAGGCCGTCGCTCGCCCCGCTCACCGGGTGACCGCCGGGGTCCTCGCCGGGACGACGGCCGTCTCGCCACGGCCCTCGGCCGCCAGCCGGGCGATGATCCGCCGGGCCGCGAGGCCGCCGGTGTCGATGTTGATGGAGAGCTCCTGGTAGCCGTCGGGCTCGCCGGTGAGCACGTTCTCCAGCACGTCGAGGGCGACCACGTCCTGCAGCACGACGGTGCGGTTGCTCTCCCGCAGGAAGTCCGACACGCCCTCGTCGTCGAGGGCGAAGTCGCGGGCGACGGCCCAGAAGTCGTGCGTGCTGGACTCGGTCTCCGGGGTGATGGCGTAGACGACCTCGACGTGGAAGCCGCCCGGGTCGGTGCCGTCCGGGTTGGGCAGCACGCCTAACGGGGCGACCCGGCTGTGCAGCAGGTAGAGGCACGGCGGGTGGAACTCGATGTCCTGCCAGCGCACGATGCGGCCCTCGATGCCGGTGCTCCTGGCGTAGAAGGGCGGGCAGTCGGCGTCGTCCATGTGCCGGCTGACGTAGACCACGCCGGCCTCGTCGTCGACCTCGGTGGTGATCGGGGTGTTGGCGACCTCGGGCGTGCCGATGTACCCGCCGTGCAGGTAGGTCTCGTGCGAGAGGTCCATCAGGTTGTCGACCAGCAGGCTGGCCCGGGCCGCGAGGGGCTCCATCCCGCTGACGGTGGCGTAGCCCTCCTGGTCCAGCCAGGGAGCGCGCGGGATCTGGGTCGCGTCGGCCGTGGCGGCGTCGCCGATGAAGACCCAGACGAAGCTGTCCTGCTCCAGGACCGGGTAGGACTTGAGCCGGGCGGTGCGCGGGACGCGGGTCTGGCCGGGGACGGCGACGCAGCCGCCGTCCGCGCCGTAGGTGAAGCCGTGGTAGCCGCAGACCACCGTGTCGCCGACCAGGTGACTGGGCGCCTGCGAGAGCGGGAACCGGCGGTGGACGCACCGGTCGCTCATCGCGGTGACCTCGCCGGCCTCCGTCCGCCAGAACAGGATCGACTCGCCGCAGATCGTGCGACTGAACAGGTCGCGACCGACCTCCCGACCGTAGGCGGCCACGTACCACTGGTTCTGCACGATCGACGTCATGGGTTCCCTCTCGCAGTGTCGTCTTCGACGAGTTCCAGGGTGACCGCCGTCACCGGGGGCGGGACAGCCGACTTCCACGCCATGGAAGCCGAGTCGGGAGCCGCCCGGCGGCGGCGACGTCGTTGATGTCGGTGTCGCCGGTGGACAGCGCCGAGCCCCAGTGCGCGACGACCCGGACGTCGAGGTGGACCCTGGCGAACTCCCAGGCAGATGACTGACAATGTCAACGATTGACAGTCGGCATGGTGCAGGTCGCAACCCGCGAATGCCCCCGGTGCGGGGACGGTGGCGCGGGGCCCGGAAGGCGGGTCAGACCCGGACGGCGCCGCGCCCGCCGGCCACCAGCCGGGTCAGCAGCTCGCGCAGCAGGTGCTGCTCCCCCGCGGTCAGCTCGGCCAGCTGCCGGGTCATGGTGGCGTCGACGTCCACACCTGCCCGCGCCCGCACGGCACGGCCGGCGTCGGTGGCGGTGACCAGCCGCGTGCGCCGGTCGACCGGGGAGGGACGGCGTTCGACCAGGCCGGCAGCGGCCAGCTCGTCGACCAGCAGCACCACCTGACTGGGGTCCAGGCCGAGGACGTCGGCCATCTCCCGCTGGGAGACCCCCTCCTCGGTGTCGCCGGCCAGCAGGAGCACCGAGTACGAGCGCACCCGCAGCCCGTGTCCGGCCAGCGACGCATTGCTCGCCCGCACCACCAGGCCGCTCGCCCGGGACAGCAGGAAACCGACGTCGTCGGTCAGTGCGGTGGCGTCGCCGGCCTGTTCCATGTGCCCCTCCATCGTTGACACCCTCCACGATAGCCGCCTAGCGTCGACCTCTCACGCGTCGAACGAAGGAGTTCCCGTGGACCTCTCGGGCAAGGTCGCCATCGTCACCGGAAGTGGGCGGGGCCTCGGGCTGGCCTACGCCCAGGAGCTGGCCCGCTGCGGCGCCGCCGTGGTGGTGAACGACGTCGACGCAGCAGTCGCCGAGGAGGCGGTCGCCGCGATCACCGCCGCCGGCGGCACCGCCGTCGCCGAGGTGGCCGCCGTCGGCGGCAGCGAGGCCGCCCAGGCGCTGGTCGACCGGGCGGTCACCGAATTCGGCCGGCTGGACGTGCTGGTCAACAACGCCGGCATCCTGCGCGACACCACGCTGTGGAAGATGACCGACGAGCAGTTCGACGCGGTCATCACCACCCATCTGCGGGGCACCTTCACCTGCACGCGGGCCGCCGCCGTCCGGATGCGCGAGCAGGGCGAGGGCGGCCGGATCATCTGCGTCGGCTCCCCCACCGGGCAGGTCGGCAACTTCGGGCAGACCAACTACGCCGCGGCCAAGGCCGGCATCGTCGGCATGGTCCGCACCTGGGCGATGGAGCTGGCCCGGGCCGGGATCACCGTCAACGCGATCGTCCCGGTCGCCGCGACGGCGATGACCCAGACCGTGCCGTTCCTCAAGCCCTACGTCGACGCGCTCGCCGCCGGTGACCCGCTGCCGGCCTTCGCCCGCCAGGAGCTCGGCTTCGGGTCGCCGCAGGACGCCGCCGGGCTGGTCGCCTTCCTCGCCTCCGACGCCGCGAGCGGGATCACCGGGCAGGCGATCGGCATCGGCGGCGACCGGCTGGCGCTGTGGAGCCACCCCAGCGAGGTCGTCGTCGAGTTCGCCGACGGCACCGGCTGGTCGCCCGACGCCATCGCCGAGATCTGGCCGGAGAAGTTCGCCGCGACGCAGCAGACCGTGGGCCAGCAGCTGCCGTCGGAGCCGGGCAAGTGAGCGGCGGGCTGGACCTCGACGCCCTGGTCGCCATCGACGTGCACGTGCACGTGGAGGCCGACGAGCACGGCCACCTGTCCATGGACGACGAGCTGCTCGACGCCGCCGCCGCCTACTTCAAGGGCGAGCCGCACCACCCGACCGTGCCGGAGATCGCCGCGCACTACCGCGGGAAGAAGATGGCCGCCGTCGTCTTCACCGTCGACTCCGAGATGGCCACCGGGCACCCGACGCTGTCCAACGAGGAGATCGCCGAGGCCGCGGCCCAGCACCCCGACGTGCTGATCCCCTTCGGCTCGGTCGACCCGGCCCGCGGGCAGTCCGGCATCCGGCTGGCCCGCCGGCTGGTCGAGGAGCACGGCGTCCGCGGGTTCAAGTTCCACCCGTCCATCCAGGCCTTCGAGCCCAACGACCGCCGGCACTACCCGCTGTGGGCGGAGCTGGAGAGCCTCGGCGTCCCGGCGCTGTTCCACACCGGCCAGACCGGGATCGGGTCGGGCCTGCCCGGCGGGCGCGGCATCAAGCTGCGCTACTCCGACCCGATGCTGCTCGACGACGTCGCCGCCGACTTCCCGGGCCTGACGGTGATCATGGCGCACCCCTCGGTGCCCTGGCAGGACGCCGCCATCTCGATCGCCCAGCACAAGGCCAACGTCTACATCGACCTGTCCGGCTGGTCCCCGAAGTACTTCCCGCCGCAGCTGGTCCGGGCGGCGAACACGCTGCTCAAGCGCAAGGTGCTGTTCGGCTCGGACTACCCGCTGCTCACCCCCGAGCGCTGGGTGTCCGACTTCGCGAAGCTGGACATCCGCGAGGAGGTCCGGCCGCTGGTGATGAAGGACAACGCCGTCCGCGCCCTCGGGCTGGGCTGACCGCCGTGCGCAACGGTGGCATCGGCTCCTGGCCGGAGCGCCGGCTGCGGATCTCCCCGGACCGGGACGCGATCTGGTTCGAGGGGACGACGACGTCCCACCGCGGGTTCGCGCTGCGCGTGCGACGCGCCGCCGGCGCGCTGGCCGCCCTCGGCGTGGGGCGCGGCGACCGGGTGGCCTGGGTCAGCGGCAACCACCCCTCGGCGCTGGAGACGCTCTACGCCTGCGGGCAGCTCGGCGCGATCTGGGTGCCGGTCAACGCCCGGCTGACCGCGCCGGAGGTCGAGTACGTGCTGTCGCACTCCGGCTCCTCGGTGGTCGTGCACGGCCGCGACCACGGGACGACGGCCGACGCGCTGCGCGACCGGCTGCCGGGGGTCCGGCACTGGGTGGCCGCCGAACCGCCGACGTCCGGTGGCGTGGGCTCGCTGCCCTACGAGGAGCTGCTCGCCGCCGCGGCGGAGGACGAGCGCGACGAGCCGGTGGGCCTCGACGACCCCTGCCTGGTCATGTACACCTCCGGCACCACCGGGCGGGCCAAGGGCGCGGTGCTCACCCACGGCAACATGACGTGGAACGCCACCAACCAGCTGCTCGGTTTCGACTTCGCCCAGGACGAGCGCACGCTGGCCCTGGCCCCGCTGTTCCACATCGGGGGGCTCAACGGCACGGTCAACCCGACCCTGCTGCGCGGCGGCTGCGCGGTGATCGTGCGCGGCTTCGACCCGGCCGGAGCGCTGGAGGTCATCGAGCAGCAGCGGGTGAACTCGTTATTCGCCGTCCCCACCATGCTCGACGCGATGTCCCGGGAGCCGGGGTTCCTCAGCCGCGACCTGTCCGCGCTGCGCTCGATCGGCGCGGCCGGCGCACCGCTCCCACTGCCCACGCTGCGCACCTGGCTGGACCGCGGGGTGACCATGCAGCAGGCCTACGGGATGACCGAGGCGGCCCCGGGCTGCACCGTGCTGGACTCCGCGGACGCCGAGCGGAAGGTCGGCTCGGCGGGCAAGGCGGTGTTCTTCACCGACGTCCGGGTGGTCGACGCCGAGGGCCGCGAGGTCGCCCCCGGCGAGGTGGGCGAGGTCGTCGTCCAGGGGCCGAACGTGATGGCCGGCTACTGGTCCGAGCCCGAGCAGACCGCCGCCGTCCTGCGCGACGGCTGGTACCACACCGGCGACGCCGGGTCGGTGGACGCCGAGGGCTTCCTCTACATCCGGGACCGCTACAAGGACATGATCATCTCCGGTGGGGAGAACGTGTACCCCGCCGAGGTCGAGTCCGCGCTGCTCGAACTGCCCATGGTGGTCGAGGCCGCGGTGATCGGCGTCCCGGACGCGAGCTGGGGCGAGGCCGGGCTGGCGCTCGTCGTCGCCGCCCCGGGCGCCCCGGCCGACCCCGACGCGCTGCGCGCGGCGCTGCGCGAACGGCTGGCCGGGTTCAAGGTGCCCAGGGAGATCCGGTTCCTGGACGAACTGCCCAAGACCGCCACTGGCAAGATCCGAAAGCCCGACCTACGCGCTCAGTACGCGGCAACCGCACCGACGGAGGAGAACCCATGACCGCACCGAAGCGGACGACGGCCACCATCGCCGAACTTCCCGGCCTCAAGGGCACCGAGCTGGGCACCAGCGACTGGTTCGAGGTGACCCAGGAGCGGGTCAACACCTTCGCCGACGCCACCGACGACCACCAGTGGATCCATGTCGACGTGGAGCGCGCCAAGGCCGAGAGCCCCTTCGGCGGCCCGATCGGGCACGGCTACCTCACCCTGTCGCTGGTGGTGCCCATGTACTCCCAGGTGCTCAGCATCACCGACGCGAAGATGGGCGTGAACTACGGCCTGAACAAGGTGCGGTTCCCCGCCCCCGTCCCGGTCGGCTCCAAGATCCGGCTGACCGCGACGCTCCAGGACGTCACGGAGGTCAAGGGCGGCCTGCAGCTGACCATCGGCTCGGTCATCGAGCGCGAGGGCGGCGAGAAGCCGGTCTGCATCGCCGAGCTGGTCTTCCGCACCTACGGCGGCTGACCCTCTTCCTAGGCAAAGGATCCTTTTCACCCAGTTTCTGCCAGGAAACCGGGTGAAAAGGATCCTTTGCCTTCCACCCCGCGGAGCGCTGTGCCGGGGGTCCCTAAGGTCGACGCCGTGCGCATCGCCGTCTTCACCGGATCCCAGGCCGGCCCGCCGGCCCACCAGCAGGCCGCGGCCGCCTTCGCCGCGGACCTGGCCCGGGCCGGCGTCGGCGTCGTCTACGGCGGCGGCCACGTCGGTCTGATGGGCGTCGTCGCCGACGCGGCGCTGGCCGCCGGCGGCGAGGTGGTCGGTGTCATTCCCCAGCACCTGGTGGACGACGAACTGGCCCACCCGGGCCTGCCCCGGCTCGAGGTCGTCACCGACATGCACCAGCGCAAGGCGCGGATGGCCGAGCTGTCCGACGCCTTCGTCGCCCTCCCGGGCGCCGCGGGCACGCTGGAGGAGCTGTTCGAGGCCTGGACCTGGGGCATGCTCGGCCTGCACGCCAAGCCCACGCTGCTGCTGGACGTCGATGGCTTCTGGCAGCCCCTGCTCGCCCAGCTGCGCCGCATGGTGGACGACGGCTACCTCGACGCCCGCCGGTTCGACGCCCTCGGGGTCGTGCAGGACGCCGCCGAGCTGCTGTCCTTCGTCGACGGGTACGAGCACCCGGCCCGCAAGTGGACCCAGCAGGCCCGCTGACCGGCGGGGAGTGCCCCTGCCCTGAGATCACCCCCCGGATGACCCGCCGCGAGCCCACCTGCCGGGCCACGGCACGGACGTGGCCGCAGCCGTCGGCTGCTGGGTGTCCAGCGTGTCGCTGGCGGTGAGCGGGAAGGCCGAGGGCCGGATCCGCCAGGAGACCGAGGACGCCATCCACGCCGCAATCGCCCGGCTGGGCTACCGGCCGAACACGACCGCGGCGCCGACTACGGCCGCAGCACGGTGCGGCGGGCGCTGGCCGGGAACTTCGCCGGACTGGTGCTGGCCAGTCCCAGCGGGCGGCTGCTGGACGGGTTCGTGCCCACCTGCCCGACGGTGCTGCTGGACGCCGGGGGCCCGGTGGCCGGACTGGCCGGCGTGGACGTGGACCTCCGCGAGGCCCTGGCCGAGCTGGCCGCCCATCCGACCGGTCTGGGACCGCCGGCGGCGTACCTCGGCTTCCGCCGCGAGAAGGCCTCGGTCCCGGGACGGCGGTACCAGCCGGCCGAGGCCCTCCAGCAGCGCGGCGCCGTCCTCGACCCCACCACGGTCGGGCTGACCAGCCTGACCGAGTCGGCCGCCCAGGCCGTCTTCGCCCGGCACCTGGCCGGCCTGGCGGGCCTCCGGGTGTCCGCTGGGGTGTGCAGGGAGGCGTCATGGTCACGTCAAGCGCTTGCCGGTTCTCTTCGGTTACGTCTGTCCCCGTTGATCCACGCGGACCGGGCCCCTAGCGTCGGTGGACGTGGAGCCGCCGGCGGAGCACGCGGACGTCGTCGTGGTCGGTGGCGGACCGGCCGGCGCGGCCTGTGCCGCCGCCGCGCGCCGGGCCTGCCCGGACAGCAGCGTGCTGGTGCTGGACCGGTCGGACTTCCCGCGGGACAAGGTCTGCGGCGACGGCATCGCCCCCGAGGCGCTCGACGTGCTGGCCGGCCTGGGCGTCGACACGGCCGCGCTGACCGCCGGGTTCCCCACCGTGCCCCGGCTGCGGCTGTCCTCCCCCGGCGGGACCACGGTCGAGCGGGCGATGCGCCGGCCCGCCGCGGTGGTGCCCCGGGCGGTGCTGGACGGCCGGCTGCTGGACCAGGTCCTCGCCCGCGGCGTGCGGTTCCGCCGGCACACCGTCCGGCGGGTCACCGTGCACCCCACGCACGTGGACGTCGACGGGTGGGTGACCGCCGGGGTCCTGGTGGGTGCCGACGGCGCGGAGTCCGTCGTCCGCCGGGCGCTCGGGCTGGGCACCAACGCACCGGACCGGCTGGCCGTGGCGATCCGCGGCTACGCCCCCGAGCTGCCCGGCCAGGACGGCGTCCAGGTCGTCGCCACCACGGGGCTGCGCTGGCCCGCCTACGCGTGGTCCTTCCCGCTGGGCGACGGCCGGGCCAACGTGGGCTACGGCGAGCTCGTCTCCGGCGGGGTGACCCGGGCCGGACTGGTCGAGGGGCTGCACCGGATGCTGCCGGGCGTGGAACCGGGCGGGCTGCGCGCGCACCGGCTGCCGGTGTCCACCGGCCGGCCGCGACTGCCCGACGGCCGGGTGCTGCTGGCGGGGGACGCGCAGTCGCTGATCAACCCGCTCACCGGGGAGGGCATCTTCTACGCCGTGCTGTCCGGGGCGCTGGCCGGTGCGGCGTCGGCGCACGGCGCCCAGGCCGGGCAGATGCACCGGGCGCTGCTGCGCCGGCGGCTGGGAGTGCACCTGCGGTCCTCGGGGTTCGCGTCGCAGCTGAGCCGGTGGCCGGTGCTCATGGACGCCGCCGTGCGGGCGGCGCAGCAGGACCAGCGGGTGTTC
>JAOPUQ010000218.1 GCA_025963425.1 Modestobacter sp.
GCCGGCACCGGGTGCGAGCTCAACAGCCAGGTGCCCGGCCGGCTGCTGCGCGAGCGCTGGCCCATCGCCCGCAGCGCGCTGGCCCTGGCGGAGCGGGCGCTGGAACGCGGTGCCCTGTCGGTCCGCGGCTTCGACCGGGTGCTCCGGGTGGCCTGGACGCTGGCCGATCTCGCGGGGATCGACCAGCCGGGCGGCGAGCAGGTCGCCGAGGCGCTGGGCATGCGACTGCAGCGGGTGGCGGCATGACCGGGGGAGTGGGTGGGGAGGTGGACCCGGCGGTCCGGCGGGCCCGCGCGTGGCTGTCCCGGGCGGTCGAGCCGGGCAGCGTCGACCTGTGGCGCTTCGTCGAGCGGGAGGGAGCGCTCGCCGCGGCGACGGCGCTGCGGGCCGGTACCGCCCCGCCCAGGGTGCAGGCGCTGGCCGGCGTCCGGGCGGGGGAGGACGCCAGTGCCGAGGACCTGCGCCGCGCCGAGCGCTGCGGTGCCCGCCTCATCGTCCCCGAGGACGGCGAGTGGCCGGCGCTCCCGCTGCACTGCCTCACCGTGGCCGTGGCCGGCGAGCCCGCGGCGACCGGGCGGCAGACCGAGCGCACCCAGGTGCTGGTCCCGCCGATGGCGCTGTGGGTGCGCGGCGACCGGCCGCTCGACCAGCTCGTCGACCGGTCGGTGGCGTTGGTCGGCTCCCGGGCGTCCACCGCCTACGGCGAGCACGTCGCCGGCGAGCTCGCCGCCGGGCTGGGGGAGCGGGGGTGGACGACGGTCTCCGGCGGGGCCTTCGGCATCGACGCGGCCGCCCACCGTGGCGCGCTGGCGGCCGGGGCGCCGACCGTGGTCGTGGCGGCGTGCGGAGTGGACCGGCCCTACCCCGCCGCGCACTCGGCGCTGTTCGCCCGGGTGCTGGAGGACGGGCTGGTGGTCAGCGAGTGGCCGCCGGGGTGCGCGCCGCTGCGGCACCGGTTCCTGGTCCGCAACAGGCTGATCGCCGCGCTCACCCAGGGCACGGTCGTGGTGGAGGCTGCGGCCCGCTCCGGCGCGCAGGCGACCGCGCACCGGGCCGCGTCGCTGGGCAAGGCGGTGATGGCCGTGCCCGGCCCGGTCACTTCGGCGATGTCGATGGGTTGCCACGAACTGCTGCGCGACGTCGAGCGCGGCACCACCCTGGTCACCAACGCCGCCCAGGTGCTCGATCGGGTCGGCGCGCTGGGCGAGGACCTCGCCGTTCGGCCGGCCCGCCCGGAGACCGCGCGGGACTCCCTGTCCGACGTGGCCCGGCGGGTGCTGGACGCCTGCCCGGTGCGCGCCGGGGTGCCGCCGGAGCGGCTGGCCGCGGTGGCCGGCTGCGACGTGCTCGACGTGCTGCGGGTGCTGCCGGCCCTCGAGCTCGCCGACCTGGTGCAGTGGACCGGCACCGGCTGGCGGCTGGCCCCGACGGCGGGCGCCCCGGGGTGATCGGGCCCGGCGGCCCGGACCGGAACGGTTGCGCGCAAGACGGCGCGGCGTGGCCCGTTGACCCGGTGCGTCTCCCGACGCAGGCTCTGCACATGGCCGCCGGGACAGCACAGCTGCGGGCGACCCTGCCGCCGGCCCTGGCCGAGGTGCTCGACGCATGGGAGGAGCACCTCCGGCTGCAGCGCGACCTGTCCCCGCACACCGTGCGGGGTTACGTCGGTGACGTCGTCTCCCTGCTGGATCACCTGGTCCGGCGGGGCGGCTCGAGCGCCGCGGACCTGGACCTGGCCGCCCTGCGCAGCTGGCTGGCACAGGGCCGGGCCCGGGGCGACAGCCGGTCGACCACCGCCCGCCGGGCGGCGTCGGCCCGTTCGTTCACCGCCCATCTGCGTCGCACCGGGCAGGTGCCCGAGGACGTCGGCCTGCGGCTGTCCAGCCCACGGGCCCACCGCACGCTGCCCGGGGTGCTGGGCGCCGACCAGGCGCGGCAGGTCCTCGACCGGGCCGCCGAGGAGACCGGGGACGCCGAGGACGCCGTCGCGACCGCCGTCCGACTGCGGAACGCGCTGATCGTCGAACTGCTGTACGCCAGCGGAGTGCGGGTGGGGGAGCTCGTCGGGCTGGACGTCGACGACCTCGACCCGGCCCGCCGACTGCTGCGCGTCCTGGGCAAGGGCCGCAAGGAGCGCTCGGTGCCCTTCGGCGCGCCGGCGGCCGCGGCGCTGCAGGCGTGGCTGGCCCGCGGCCGGCCGGTGCTGGCCGTCGCCGACAGCGGTCCGGCGCTGCTGCTGGGGGTGCGCGGGAGCCGGCTGGACGCCCGGGAGGCGCGCCGCGTGGTGCACGCCGCCATGGCCGCCACGCCGGGGGTCCCTGACATCGGTCCGCACGGGTTGCGGCACTCTGCTGCCACACACGTCCTGGAGGGCGGCGCTGACCTGCGGTCGGTCCAGGAACTGCTGGGTCACGCTAGCCTCGCGACGACGCAGATCTACACGCACGTGACGGTCGAGAGGCTGCGCGCGGTCCACGCGCGAGCCCATCCACGAGCTTGAAGGGGTGCCTGAGTGACGGGGCAGATGCCGCGGTCTTCGACCGCGCACAAGAGGACAGGTGCCTGACGCCACGGTGCGGCAGCTCGGCGTGGACGGGGACCCCGACGCCGCGGTGGCCGACCTCTGGGCGCGGTACGTCGTCGACCGGGCCAGCGGGCTGCGCGACCGGCTGATCCTGCACTACGCGCCGCTGGTGAAGTACGTCGCAGGCCGGGTGGGCAGCGGTCTGCCCGCGCACGTGGAGCAGGCCGACCTGGTCTCCTACGGAACCTTCGGGCTGATCGACGCCATCACCCGGTTCGAGCCCTCCCGCGAGATCAAGTTCGAGAGCTACGCGATGGCCCGCATCCGCGGCGCGATCATCGACGAGCTGCGCTCCACGGACTGGATCCCGCGCTCGGTGCGGATGAAGGCGCGGCAGTTCGAGCGCACGGTCGCCGCTCTGGAGGCGAAGCTGCAGCGCAGCCCGACCGAGGAGGAGGTCGCCGACGAGATGGAGATGGACGTCGAGGACGTCCGCAAGTTCCTCGGTCAGCTCTCCCTGGTCAACGTGATCGCCCTCGACGAGCTGCTCGTCGACGACGACGGCTCCGCGCCGCGCCTGGTCGACACGCTGCAGGACTCCAGCGCGCTGGACCCGCAGGCGATGGCCGAGCACGGTGAGGCCCGCCAGCTGCTGGCGCGCGCCGTGGAACAGCTGCCCGACCGGGAGAAGGTCGTGGTGAGCCTCTACTACTTCGAGGGCCTCACCCTGTCCGAGATCGGCCGGGTGCTCGGGGTGACGGAGAGCCGGATCTGCCAGTTGCACACCAAGGCCGTCCTGCACCTGCGCACCAAGCTCGCCGACATCGCCTGAGCCCAGGGGTGCCGTCGGCGGCGGCACCCCGGTGGGAGGCCCGTTGGCCGGGAGCGCCGTCGTCCCGGGTCGGCGCACCGGCAGAGTTCTGGCCCGGGCCTTAGCTCAGTAGAGACCTAGGACTCATTCTCGCCGCCTGTGCGTGCTGTGAGCCAGCTGTGGGCATGCAGTGCTCATGGCAACACACGATCGACCCACTGCGACCAGCGGCGCGAACGCGCTCGCACACGACGACCGGGCGAAGCCCACCGGCGCCTACGTCGCCATCGCCGGCATCGTGGTCTTCCTCATCGCCACGTTCCTGGACTGGGTGTCCACGACCGGCGAGGAGCCCACGTCGGCCAGCGGCTACGAGGCCGACACGGTCATCGCCTTCACCGCCTTCATCGGTGTCGGACTGGCCGTCGCCCTCCTCTACGCGCTGCAGCGTGCCCGCCGCCGCCAGCACCGCGGCCTCTCCCTGACCACCATGGCCGTCGGCATCGCCGCGGTCCTGCTGGCACTGGCCTACGTCTTCGACCCGCCTGGTGCCTTCGAGCGCGGCGCTGACCTGGAGACCGAGTTCGGTGCCTGGGTCGGGCTCGTCGGCGGCATCCTGTGGTCGGTGGGCGCGGGCCTGCTCGCCAAGGAGATCGAGGGCGACGACCACGTCGACCACCGGGACGACGCCGGCCGCACCCGGTAAGCAGCACCACCCGTTCGGTCCCGAGGGCCGGCGCCGCCCGAACCGGGCTGCGCCGGCCCTCGTGCACTGTCCGGGCCGCCGGCTCAGCCCCACGGCAGCAGCCGCACCCGGGGCGGCCGGAGCAGCAGCAGCGGGTCGAGGTAGGTCTCCCCGCGCCGCAGCCCCCAGTGCAGGCACGCCTCGGCCGGGCAGCCGGCGTGGCCACCGACCAGCAGCCCCAGCGGCGACCCACGGGCGACCGGCTGCCCGGCGGCGACGAGCGACTGCACCGGCTCGTACGTCGTCCGCAGGCCGTCGGCGTGCTCGACGCTCACCACCGGCCGGCCGGCGACCATGCCGGCGAAGGCCACCACGCCCCTGCCGGCCGCGAGCACCGGCTGACCGGCCACGCCGGCCAGGTCGACCCCGCGGTGCCCCGCCGCGTATGGCGTCGGCGGCGGGTCGAAGGGCCGGGCGACGGGGGGAGCACCGGTCAGCGGCCAGCCCCACAGTGCGACCACCGGCGGCGCCACGCCGACCGGAGCCGGAGCGGCGGTCGCCGCCGGACTGCACCAGGCCAGCCCGGCGAGCGCGAGCACCACCAGCAGCCGGGACCTGAACACCTGTCGAGCGTGGCCGTTCGACCGCGCCGGGGGAGCCCGGGAGGCGGAGCTGTGGACCGCCGTTCCGGCTGGGGACGACCGGCGTCGGTGGACTCCGGCGACCGCGTATGCTTGTCCCGCGGTCCGCCTCCGGGTGGATCGACTTCGCGTGTCCTCTTCCCGCTCCAGGAGTGGGACGGTCGCCACCTCGGTCCCGGCATCGACGGGTTCGGTGGCGCGGCATGGACGCCAGGGCGGTGCACCACCCGGTGCCCGCGTCAACCGAGAGCGGCCCCGGCCCCTGGCCGGCCGGCCGCGTGCACAGAGAGGCGGCGCCCCGTGGCAGTCGTCACCATGAAGAACCTGCTCGACAGCGGGGTCCACTTCGGGCACCAGACCCGTCGCTGGAACCCGAAGATGAAGCGCTTCATCTTCACCGAGCGCAACGGCATCTACATCATCGACATCCAGCAGACGTTGGGTTACATCGACCAGGCCTACGAGTTCGTGAAGCAGACCGTGGCCCACGGCGGTTCGATCATGTTCATCGGCACCAAGCGCCAGGCCCAGGAGGCCATCGCCGAGCAGGCGACCCGCGTCGGGATGCCCTACGTCAACCAGCGCTGGCTGGGCGGCATGCTCACCAACTTCCAGACCGTGCACAAGAGGCTCCAGCGCATGAAGGAGCTCGAGGACCTCGAGCAGACCGGCGCGCTGGTCAGCCTGTCCAAGAAGGAGCAGCTGGTCCTCTCCCGCGAGAAGGCCAAGCTGGAGCGCTCCCTCGGCGGCATCCGCGACATGCAGAAGGTGCCCAGCGCCGTCTGGATCGTGGACACCAAGAAGGAGCACATCGCCGTCGGTGAGGCCCGCAAGCTGGGCATCCCGGTCGTCGCGATCCTGGACACCAACTGCGACCCCGACGAGGTCGACTACAAGATCCCGGGCAACGACGACGCCATCCGCAGCGCCGCCCTGCTCACCCGGGTGATCGCCGACGCCGTCGCCGACGGTCTGATGGCCCGCTCCGCCGCGCAGGCCAACGCCGGTCGCACCGAGGGTGACGCCGAGGCCCCCGTGGCCGAGCCGCTGGCCGACTGGGAGCGCGAGCTGCTCACCGGTCAGGGCGACACCTCCGCCGCCCCGGCCGAGGCTGCCGCCCCCGCCGAGGCTGCCGCCCCCGCCGAGTCTGCTTCTCCGGCCGAGGCTGCCGCTCCGGCCGAGACCGCCGCTCCGGCCGAGGCTGCTGCGCCGGCCGAGGCGACCGCCCTGCCGGAGACCCCGGCCGAGCCGCCCACGGTCACCGCGAACGAGGTCGCCCCCGTTGAGGGCGTCCCCGCCACCGGCGACACCGCCACGGGCACCCAGGGCGCCCAGAACGGCTGATCCGCACCGGCGCCGCTCCCCATCGCCCCTCGGGCGGGGAGCGGCGCCGCCGCACGTCCGCACCCCAGCACCACCAGACCAGAGGAAGTGACATGCCTGCCTTCACCGCAGCCGACGTGAAGCGTCTCCGCGACGCCACCGGCGCCGGCATGATGGACTGCAAGAAGGCCCTCACCGAGGCCGATGGCGACTACGACAAGGCCGTCGAGTTCCTGCGGGTCAAGGGCGCCAAGGACGTCGGCAAGCGCCTGGAGCGCTCGACCACCAACGGTGTGGTCGTCAGCCGCGACGGCGCCCTGCTCGAGCTCGACTGCGAGACCGACTTCGTCGCCAAGAACGCCGAGTTCGTGAAGCTGGCCGAGCGCCTGCTGGACGTCGTCCTGGCCGAGAAGCCGGCCGACGTGCCGGCCCTGCTGGCCACCGAGGTCGACGGCCAGACCGTCGCTGCCCTGGTCGAGTCCGAGTCCGCGCGCATCGGCGAGAAGCTCGTGCTGTCCCGCTTCGCCGTCTTCGAGGGCACGACCGCGACCTACCTGCACAAGCGCGCCACCGACCTGCCGCCGGCCATCGGTGTCGCCGTGCAGTACTCCGGGGGCAGCGAGGACAGCGCGCGCAGCCTGGCGATGCACATCGCCGCGGCCCGCCCGCGCTACCTCACCCGCGAGGAGGTCCCGGCCGACGCGATCGAGAGCGAGCGCCGGGTCGCCGAGCAGACGGCCAAGGAGGAGGGCAAGCCCGAGCAGGCGATCAGCAAGATCGTCGAAGGCCGGATCAACGCCTACTTCAAGGATTTCGTCCTGCTCGATCAGCCCTCGATCACCGAGCCGAAGCGGACCGTCAAGCAGGTCATCGCCGACGCCGGCCTGACCGTCGAGCGCTTCGCCCGGTTCGAGATCGGCCAGGCCTGAGCTACGGCACCCGTACCACCCACCGGCCCCGTCCCCCCTTCGCGGGGACGGGGCCGGTGGCCTGTGCGGCCCCCGCACGGCCCGCCGTCCCGTCCTGGGATGCGGCAGGATCGACGCAGACGACACCGACCCGAGGGACCCCAGTGACCGACACGCATGCGCCCGCCCAGCCCGAGGGGCTGCTGTCCGCGCCCACCGCCTTCGCCCCGCCAGAGGCGGGTGGCTACTCGCGGGTGCTCCTCAAGCTCTCCGGTGAGGCGTTCGGTGGCGGCAGCGTGGGCGTGGACGCGGGCATCGTGCGCAGCATCGCCGAGCAACTGGCCGCGGTCGTGCACGCCGGGACGCAGGTCGCCGTCGTCGTCGGTGGGGGCAACTTCTTCCGCGGTGCGGAGCTCTCCCAGGCCGGCATGGACCGGGAGCACGCCGACTACATGGGCATGCTCGGCACGGTGATGAACTGCCTGGCGCTGCAGGACTTCTGCGAGAAGGCCGGCCTGGAGACCCGCGTGCAGACCGCGATCACCATGGGCCAGGTCGCCGAGCCCTACATCCCGCGCAAGTCCGTGCGGCACATGGAGAAGGGCCGGCTGGTCATCTTCGGCGCCGGCGCGGGCATGCCCTACTTCTCCACCGACACCGTCGCCGCGCAACGGGCCCTGGAGATCGGCTGCCAGGTGCTGCTCATGGCCAAGAACGGGGTGGACGGCGTCTACGACGACGATCCGCGCACCAATCCGGCGGCGACCATGTACGAGAACCTCGACTACGGCACCGTGCTGGCCAAACAGCTCAAGGTGGCCGACGCGACCGCGATCAGCCTGTGCATGGACAACGAGATGCCCATCGTGGTGTTCAACCTGCTGGAGGACGGCAACATCGCACGGGCGGTCGCAGGTGAGAGGATCGGCACGCTGATCAGTCAGCCGGCCTGACCCGGCCGCGACCCTCGGCACGGTGTGGGCGAGGGCCGCCGGACCCGCCCACACCCGCGCACAGCTCTGGACCACCCACCGGCCACCGCGGCAGCACCGCCGCCGCAAGGAGGAGAACCCCGTGATCGACGACACCCAGCTCGATGCCGAGGAGCGGATGGACAAGGCCCTGTCGGTCGCCCGCGAGGACCTCGGCTCCGTGCGCACCGGCCGCGCCGCCCCGTCGATGTTCAACAAGGTCGTCGTGGACTACTACGGCGCCTACACGCCGGTCCCGCAGATGGCCTCCATCTCGGTTCCCGAGGCGCGGATGGCGGTCATCAAGCCCTACGACATGACCCAGCTGCAGGCCATCGAGCGGGCGATCCGCGACTCCGACCTCGGCGTGAACCCGACGAACGACGGCTCGATCATCCGGGTCGTCTTCCCCCAGCTGACCGAGGACCGGCGCCGCGACCTGGTCAAGGTCGCACGGTCCAAGGGCGAGGACGCCAAGGTGGCGATCCGCAACATCCGCCGGCGGTCGAAGGAAGAGCTGGACCGGATCTCCAAGGACGGCGAGGCCGGCGAGGACGACGTGCGCCGCGCGGAGAAGGAGCTCGACGACCTCACCTCCGCCCACGTCGCCCTCATCGACGAGGCGATAAAGAACAAGGAAGCCGAGCTGCTGGACGTCTGAGCCGAAGCACGCGGCAGCCGATGGCCCGCACCCGCCCGTCTCCCGAACCCGCCCGCCGGGGTCGGGGTCCTGACACCGGTCCCCTGCGCCGGGTCGGGCCCCCGCCGCTGCCGCCGCGGAGTGCGCCGGACACCGCACAGCTGCCGGCGGTCGCCGCGCCGCCGCCGAACGTCCCGCCGATGCCCGCCGGGGCCTCGGACGAGCCGACCGAGGACCAGGTCGGTGGCTGGTTCGCCGCCGACCCCGAGGACCCGGACGGCGACGCGGACGGCGACCGGGACGGGAACGCGGAGCACGACGGCCCTGCCGCCGACCCGGACCCCTGGAACGACGGCGCGGACCCCGACGGCCCTCCGCTGACCGCACTTCCGGACGCCCCGGGTGCCGAGGCCACCGGCGCCGAGGTGCTCGACGTCCCGGGCGGGCCGCCTGCGACGGCGAGCACCGGCCGGGCCGGCCGGGACATGGCCGCGGCGATCAGTGTGGGGCTCGGGCTGGCCGCGGTGATCCTGCTGGCGCTGCTGATCTGGCGGCCGGCGTTCCTGCTGGTGCTCACCGCGGCGGTGCTGATCAGCGTGGTCGAGCTGACCCGGGCGCTGGCCAAGGGCGGCTACCGCCCGGCCCTGCCGCCCCTGGTGGTCGGCTCCCTGGCGATCGTCGCGCTGGCGTGGACCCGCGGCCCCACCGGCCTGGTGGTCGCCTTCCTGCTCACCACCTTCGCCGTCCTGCTGTGGCGGCTCGGCGACGGGCCGGTCGGCTACCTGCGCGACGCCTCCGCGGCGGTCCTCGTCGCCCTCTACGTCCCGCTGCTGGCCGGCTTCGCGGTGCTCCTGCTGGCCCCCGACGACGGTGTCGCGCGGGTGCTCACCTTCATCGGGCTCGTGGTGTGCAGCGACGTCGGTGGTTTCGCCGCCGGCGTGCTGGCCGGCAAGCACCCCCTGGCCAAGTCGGTCAGCCCCAAGAAGTCCTGGGAGGGGCTCGGTGGGTCGGTGGCGGCCTGCGTGCTCCTCGGCACCCTGCTGGTCACCCTCACCTTCCACGGGCCGTGGTGGGGCGGCGTGCTGTTCGGGGTGGCCATGGCGCTCACCGCCACCCTGGGCGACCTGGGGGAATCACTGGTCAAGCGCGACCTGGCCATCAAGGACATGGGCGACCTGCTGCCCGGTCACGGTGGGCTGATGGACCGGATGGACTCCCTGCTGCCCTCGGCGGCGGTCGCCTACCTCGTGCTGTCGCTCGTCGCCCCGGTCTGATCCGTCGGCCGAGCGACGTCCCAGCTCTGGTCGACCACGGTGAAGCCCCGGCGGGCGTACCAGTGCCGTGGCCAGTCCAGCGCGGCGGCGGTCAGCACCACGAGGTCGCAGCCTGCCCGCCTGGCCTTCGTCAGTGCACCTGCCAGGACCGCGTCGGCGTACCCGCGACCGCGGGCGGCCGGGTCGGTGAGGACCGAGTCGACCGCGGCCGTCGCCCCGTCCATCCGCAGCTGACCGGCGGCGACCACGTCGCCGTCCACCCGGACGGCGAGGTCGATCACCCGCACCACCCGGTCGTTGCGGTGCTCGCGCCCCACCAGCTGACCGACCACGTCATCCGGATCGGTGACCGTGCCTGCCAGCTCACGCCGCCACGAGGAGTCCCACAGGCGGTGCACCGCGACCTGGGGCACGACCTCGGCCGGTGGCCCACCGGCCGGCTGCGACCCGGCGCCGTCCAGCCAGCGGGCCATCACCACGGCCGGGGAGACCGTCCAGCCCCGCCGCTGGAGCTCCTCCGCGACCGGACCGGCATCCGGCCAGAGCAGGGTGGCTGCGTGGTCGGGCCAGCGGGCTTCGGCCGCCAGCTGCGCGGTGGTCGCCGCGACCACGTCCGCGTCGACGGCCCCGGTGAGCAGCAGCCGGTTGTCCGTGCGCGAGTGCGGGAACGCCGGGTCCAGGACGGCGAATCCGCCGGGCAGGTCGCGTACCTCGGCGGCCCGGCGGGTGGGCAGCGACACGGCCAGCGCGCGGGCCCGCGCCGCGGCGTCGCCGGGGGAGGGCAGCTCGGCCACGACCGTCGGCCGCCAGGGCAGCACCGCCAGCACCGCCGAGGTCGGCAGCGGCCCGTAGAGGTGGGGGAACCGCATCGACGCCGGGTCGCCCGGCACGCCCGGCTCGAAGCGGACGGGCGCGCTCAGCCGGGTCGGGTCGACGACCAGTGCGACCACGTCCCGCCGGCCGGGGAACAGCCGCTCCGCGGGCAGGTGCGCCTGTGCGGGCGTGGACAGGTGCACGAAATCGGCCTCGGCCGGCGACGGTGGGGTCAGGGCGCCGGTGTCGAGCGCCGTCCGCCACTCCGCCGGGGCCGTCAGGTGGAGCAGCACAGCGTCGTCCATGGCCGCCAGCCTGCCGCAGCGCCGGCCTGCGCCCGGGCATGGCAGCATCCCGGGCCATGGTCGAGGAGGCGGGTCGGGGCCCGACCGAGTGGGGCGAGGCACCCGTCGGGGTGGGGCCGTGGCGGGGTCCGTGGCCGGACGACGCCCGCTACGACCGCGAGCTGCTGGCCGGCGGGGACCGCCGCAACGTCGTCGACCGGTACCGCTACTGGACGCTCGAGGCGATCGTCGCCGACCTGGACCGGCTGCGGCACCCCTTCCACGTGGCCATCGAGAACTTCGGGCACGACCTGAACATCGGGACCGTCGTGCGCACCGCCAACGCCTTCCTCGCCGCCGAGGTGCACGTCGTGGGCCGCCGCCGCTGGAACCGCCGGGGGGCGATGGTGACCGACCGGTACCAGCACCTGCGTCACCACGAGGACGCGACTGCGCTGGGGGAGCACGCAGAGCAGCGGGGACTCGTCGTGGTCGCCGTGGACAACGGGCCCGGCGCCGTCCCCCTGGAGACGGTCGACCTGCCCCGGCAGTGTGTCCTGCTCTTCGGCGAGGAGGGCCCCGGGCTCACCCCCGCGGCGCGGGCCGCGGCCGGGCTCACCGTGTCGATCTCCCAGTTCGGGTCGACCCGCTCGCTGAACGCCGGTGTCGCGGCCGGGATCGCCATGCACGCCTGGATCCGGCAGCACGCGGACCTGTCCCGCGCCATGTCGTGACGAAGTGTGACGACTGCATGGCTGTTCGTTGGTCGATCTCCCTAGTCGTGCCTGCCGAGGCACACCGACCGCGCCGAGCAGCATGACCCTGCTGGGTCCGGTCGCCTGAGCCTCGGTCACGTCGGTGGCCGGCAGGACGACCGCCGGGGGAGGAGCGGTCGTGGCAACAGGAACGCAGTCCGAGCCCGGGTCAGGAGTCGACGAGCCGTCGCCTGCCGAGCCGCTGACCGACGCCGAGGGGACCCCGCCGCCGGCTGTGGACCGGACGGACTGGGACGAGGAGTGGCTGCCCGGCTGGCTGGCTGTCGACGACCTGGTCGACCGGGACGACGTCGAGCCCGAGCCCGAGCCCGAGCCCGAGGTCGAGCCCGAGCCGGAGATCCAGGCCGTGGTCGCGGACGAGCCGGTCGAGGAGCAGCCGGCGGACGAGATCCGCTGGGCGGAGCTCCCGGTCGACGACCTCCCTCCAGCACCTGCCGACGCGCTCCCGCCCGTGCCCCGCCGCCGGGCCCGCGTGCTGCTTCCGCTGGCCGCGCTGGTCATCGCCGGTGGGTTCGCCGTGGTGCACTCCGTGACCGGCGCCGGCCCGGCCGAACCGGCCCCGGCGGCAGCGGTGCACTCGGACAGCGGC
>JAOPUQ010000230.1 GCA_025963425.1 Modestobacter sp.
CGCACCATCGGCTGGACCTTCTTCAGGTTCGGCCGCGGCATGCTCGGGAACAGGTGGTGCTCGATCTGGTAGTTCAGGCCGCCCATCATGAAGTCGGTCATCACCCCGCCCCGGATGTTGCGGGACCTGAGCACCTGGCGGCGCAGGAAGTCGACCTTCGCGTTCTTCGGGACGATCGGCATGCCCTTGTGGTTGGGCGCGAACGACCCGCCCAGCAGGACGCCGAACACGGCCTGCTGCACGAGGATGAAGCCCACGGCGATCAGCGGCGGCATGATCAGGAAGACCGCGGCGACGAATGCCACCAGCCGGACGGCGATGATCGCCAGCTCCAGCTTGCGGTGCGGCATCGTCTTGACCTGGACCAGCGTCTGGATGCTCGCCACGTGCAGCGCCGCGCCCTCGAAGGTGAGCAGCGGGAAGAACGCCCAGCCCTGGTGGCGGGTGAACCAGCCACGCAGGCCGGTGGTGCGCTCGGCGGCGTCATCGGGGGTGAAGGCCAGGACGGTCGACTCGATGTCGGGGTCCTTGCCCTGCTGGTTGGGCGCGTTGTGGTGCTTGTTGTGCTTGCCCATCCACCAGCCGTAGCTCAACCCGGCGAAGCCGCAGGACAGCACCCGCGACCACCAGGCGTTGCCGGCGTGCGAGGCGAACACCTGCCGGTGGGCGGTGTCGTGGCCGAGGAAGCCGAACTGGGTGCAGACCAGCGACAGGACGACGGCCAGGCCCAGCTGCCACCACGAGTCGCCGAGGGCCACGATCGCGACCCAGACGCCGATGAACGCGGCGATGGTCAGCGTGATGGCGGTGACGTAGTACCCGCGCCGCCGGTTGAGCAGGCCGGCGTCGCGCACCCGCGCGGAGAGATCGGCGTAGACGCTGACCTGGCGGTCGCGCTCGCGCTGCGGACGGGCGGGGCGGGTCACCGGCCGGGCATCGGCGTCGGCGGCGGGACGAGGGGGAAGCTCGTCGAGGAGCGGTGCGGGCATTCGCCATCTCTCTGCTGGGGGAGCCCCGGTCTGCTCGGGGGCTGTGCCGGCGCGCCGGCGAGGTGGTGGTCCGCGCAGCGGGCTGAGGAAGCCCCGCTCCCAGCGACAGTAGGCGACAACCCCCACCCGTGCCTGTGGATCAACGGAACCTGTGGTCAGACACCCAGCAACTCGCGGACCAGGGTGCCGACCGCCTCGGTCTCCAGCAGGAACCCGTCGTGGCCGTACGGCGAGCTGATCATGCGCATCGGGACGCCGAGCCCGTCGGCGACCCGCTGCTGCAGCGCAGGTGGGTAGAGCCGGTCGGTGTCCACGCCGGCCACCACGGCCCGCGCGGTCACCCGGGCGAGGGCCGCCTCGACCCCGCCCCGGCCGCGGCCGACGTCCCAGCTGTTCATCGCCTCGGTGAGCACGACGTAGCTGCCGGGGTCGAAGCGGGCGGCGAGCTTGCCGGCGTGGTGGTCCAGGTAGGAGGCGACGGCGAAGCGGCCGTCGGGCTGCACCCCCGCCCCGAACCGGGCGTCGAGCTCCACGCCGCTGCGGTAGGTCAGGTGCGCGATCCGTCGGGCGGTGCCCAGGCCCGCGACCGGCCCCTCGCCGCGGGCGTAGTCGCCGCCGGCCCAGCACCGGTCGCTGCGGATGGCGGTCTGCTGGGTCGTCTGGGTGCCGATCTGGTCGGCCGTGGCCGCCGCACCGGAGGCGAGGAAGAACAGCCCGCCGACCCGGTCGGGCTGGGCCACCGCCCACTCCAGCGCGCGCATGCCGCCCATCGAGCCGCCGAGCGCCGCCGCCCACCGGTCGATGCCCAGCGCGTCGGCGAGCGCCGCCTCGACCGCGACCTGGTCGCCGATGGTGACCTCGGGGAAGCGTGACCCCCACGGGGCGCCGTCCGGGGCCGCCGAGGACGGCCCGGTGGTGCCCTGGCAGCCGCCCAGCACGTTGGCGCAGACGACGAACCAGCGGTCGCTGTCCAGCGGCGCACCGGGTCCGACGAGGGTGGGCCACCAGCCCGGCGTCGGCTGGCCCGGCCCGACCGACCCGACGACGTGGCTGTCACCGGTCAGCGCGTGCTCGACCAGCACGGCGTTGCCGCCGTCGGGGGCGAGCGTCCCCCAGGTCTCGTAGGCGACCCGGACGGACGGCAGCGTGCCGCCGCGTTCGAGCCGGACCGGTCCGTCCAGGTCGAGGAAGCGGCGGTCGCCGGCCGGGTCCCCCTCGACCCAGCCGCCCGACCGGGTCGGGGCGGGCGGGGTCCGGGACACCGGTCCGGCGTCCCGGACCCCGGGCACCTCAGGCGCCCTTGGCGGCGCGGAAGCCGGTCTCCAGGTCGGCCAGGATGTCGTCGATGCCCTCCAGGCCGACCGCCAGCCGCACCAGGCCCGGGGTCACCCCGGTGGTCAGCTGCTCCTCGGGGGTGAGCTGGGAGTGCGTGGTCGACGCCGGGTGGATCACCAGGCTGCGCACGTCGCCGATGTTGGCCACGTGGCTGTGCAGCTCCAGGGCCTCCACGAAGCGCTTGCCCGCCTCCACGCCCCCGACGATCTCGAAGGCCAGCACCGCGCCGGCGCCCTTGGGGGCGTACTTCTGCTGGGCGGCGTGCCACGGGGAGGACGGCAGCCCGGCGTAGTGCACCGACTCGACCTCGTCGCGGGCCTCGAGCCACTCGGCGACCCGCTGGGCGTTGGCGACGTGCCGCTCCAGCCGCAGCGACAGCGTCTCGATGCCCTGCACGACCAGCCAGGCGTTGAACGGGGAGATGGCCGGGCCGAGGTCGCGCAGCAGCTGCACCCGGGCCTTGAGCGCGTAGGCCGGCGCGCCCAGGTCGGCGTAGACCACGCCGTGGTAGGTCGGGTCGGGGGTGGTGAAGCCGGGGAACTTGCCACTCGTCCAGTCGAAGTTGCCCGAGTCGACGATGACGCCGGCGACCGCGGTGCCGTGCCCGCCCAGGTACTTGGTCGCCGAGTGCACGACGATGTCGGCGCCGTGCTCGATCGGTCGGATCAGGTACGGGGTGGCGATGGTGTTGTCCACGATCAGCGGGACGCCGTTGCGGTGCGCGACCTCCGACACCGCGGCGATGTCCAGGACGTCGCCCTTCGGGTTGCCGATCGTCTCGGCGTAGAAGCCCTTGGTGTTCTCCTGGACCAGCGACTGCCAGTTCTCCGGGTCGTCGGGGTCCTCGACGAAGGAGACCTGGATGCCCATCTTCGGCAGCGAGTGGTGCAGCAGGTTGTAGGTGCCGCCGTAGAGCGAGGCCGAGGCCACGATGTGCCCGCCGGCCTCGGCGATGTTCAGGATCGACAGCGTCTCGGCCGCCTGGCCGCTGGCCACCGCCAGGGCCGCCACGCCGCCCTCCAGCGAGGCCACGCGCTGCTCCAGCGCGTCCTGCGTCGGGTTCATGATCCGGGTGTAGATGTTGCCCATCTCGGCGAGGGCGAACAGGTCCGCGGCGTGCTGGCTGTCGCGGAACTGGTAGCTGGTCGTCGCGTAGATCGGCAGGGCGCGGGCCCCGGTGGTGGGGTCGGGGGCTGCGCCGGCGTGGATCTGCCGGGTCTCGAAGCTCCAGCCGCTGGGTTCGGTCATGCGCCAGTTCCTCCTCGGATCGCGGAGGCCCACGGCGCGAGGGCTCCGTCCTTGCCGGGCGACGGGCGTCGTCCAGCCAGCTCTTCCCCTGGAGCACCTCAGACGGAGTTGAGGTTGCCGGGCAGCCAGCCAGGTGCTTGTCGCTGCCTCTCGTGAGCCGCGGCGATCCTAGGACGATCCCGCCGGCTGCTGCAGACTCGGGTCGTGCGCGTGACGATCCGGGTCCGGCCCGGTGCCGGCCGGACGGCCGTGGGCGGGGGGCACGACGGGGCGCTCGTCGTCCGGGTCGGCGCGCGGGCCGTGGACGGGAAGGCGACCGAGGCGGCTCTCGCCGCGGTCGCCGACGCCTTCGGCGTCCGCCGGTCCGCGGTCGCCCTGGTCACCGGCGCGACGTCGCGCACCAAGGTGGTCGACGTCGACGGCGGTACGGACGACGTCCTCCGGGCGCTGCTCACCCCCGGGCCGTGACCGGGAATGGCACGGTGGGCAGGTGACGACCCCCGTCTTCGACCCGGTATCGATCCCCGTCTTCGACACCGGCACCACCGCCCGTCGCCGGCGCAGCGCCAAGTGGCGCACCCACCCCGCGGACGTGCTGCCGATGTTCGTCGCCGAGATGGACGTCGCCCTCGCCCCGCCGGTCCAGCGGGTGCTCGCCGACGCGGTGGCCGCCTCCGACACCGGGTACGCGGTGGCGCTGCCGGAACTGGGCCAGGCGCTGGCCGGCTTCACCGAGCGGCGCTGGGGTTGGACGGTCGACCCCGGGTGGGTCGCGCCGGTGCCCGACGTCGGCGTGGGCATGGTGGAGGTGCTCCGGCTGCTGGGCGCCGCGGGCCGGCCGGTCGTGTTCAGCCCGCCGGTCTACCCGCCGTTCTGGAACTGGGTCACCGAGGTCGGCGCGCACGCCGTGGAGGTGCCGCTCACCGACGACGGCTCCTGGCGGCTGGACCTCCCCGCGCTGGAGCGGGCCTTCGCGCAGCGCCCGGCCGCCTACCTGCTCTGCAACCCGCACAACCCGGTGGGCCGGGTTCCCGACGCCGCGGAGCTGGCCGCCCTCGTCGAGCTGGCGACCCGCTACGGCGTCCCGCTGGTCAGCGACGAGATCCACGCCCCGCTGACGCTGCCCGGGGAGACCTTCACCCCGCTCCTGACCGTCCCCGGCGCCGCAGACGTCGCCCTGGCGCTGGTGTCGGCCAGCAAGGCGTTCAACCTGGCCGGGCTCAAGTGCGCCGCCGTCGTCGCCGGGTCCGCGCCCATGCACGCCGTCCTGACCCGGATGCCCCCCGACGTGCGGTGGCGGGCCGGGCACCTGGGCGTGCTGGCCAGCGTCGCGGCGTTCACCGACGGGGACGCCTGGCTGGACGGCCTGCGCGGCGCGCTGGCCGACCGGTTCGACACCCTCGGGCAGCTGCTCGCCGAGCAGCTCCCCCAGGTGCGGTGGTGCCGGCCGCAGGCCACCTTCCTGGCCTGGCTGGACTGCCGGGCGGTCGGCGAGGGCGACGCGCCGTTCCAGCGGTTCCTGCAGCGCGGCCGGGTCGCCGTCGAGCCCGGCACCCGCTTCGGCGCACCCGGCTCGGGCTTCGTCCGGCTCAACGTCGGCACCAGCCACGAGCTGCTGACCGAGGGCGTCGCCCGGATGGCCGCGGCGCTGCGATGACCAGCGCTCAGAGTGCCGCACCGACCGCCGTGATGACCTCGGTCGCCCGGGCCCTGGCCGGCCCGGACGGCGTCAACACCCAGTACGACCGTGCGCAGCTCGACCTGACCACCGACCTGCCCGGTCAGCTCCGTTCGAGGGCCAGCCGGGCGCCGAAGCCGAGCAGCACGGCACCGGTCGCCGCATCCAGGCCGCGGCGCACCGTGCGGCGGGACAGCAGCCGCCGGGCGCGGGTCAGCAGCAGGGTCAGGGCGGTCAGGTAGAGCATCCCCAGCGCCGCGTGGCTGAGCGCGTACCCGAGCAGGAGGCCGATGCCCGCGCCGGGGGACAGGAACTGGGGCAGGACGGCCAGGTAGAAGACCAGCACCTTCGGGTTGGTGATGTTGGACAGGAAGCCCTGCCGCCAGCCGGCCCAGGCGGCGCCGCGGCCGCGCTGCCCGGCACCGTCCAGCGGGGCGTACCCGCCGCGCACGGCCGAGCGCAACGCCTGGACGGCGAGGGCCACCAGGTAGGCGATGCCGGCCCAGCGGATCGCCTCGAACACCGGCTCCACCCGGAGCACCAGGGCGCCGAGGCCGGCGGCGGCCGCCGTGCCCTGCACCGCGGCTGCGCTGCTGACCCCGAACGCGCTCCACCCGCCGCGGACGCGGCCGCCGGCCAGCGTGTTGCGCACGACCACCGCGAAGTCGGGTCCCGGCACCAGGACCAGCACCGCCGCGAAGACGAGGTACGTGGCGTAGCCGGCCGATGCCATGGCCCATCCTGGCGCACGGCAGGCTGTCCGACGTGCGAGCGCTGGTGTTCGAGGAGTTCGGCGGCCCCCTGACCGTCCAGGAGGTGCCCGAGCCGTCCCCCGCGCCGGACGGCGTCGTCGTCGCCGTGGGAGCCAGCGGGATCTGCCGCAGCGACTGGCACGCCTGGTCCGGCCACGACCCCGACGTCGTCCTGCCGCACGTGCCCGGCCACGAGCTGGCCGGCACCGTGGCCGCGGTCGGCGCGCGGGTGCGGAACTGGTCGGTGGGCGATCGGGTGACGGTGCCGTTCGTCTGCGCGTGCGGGCGCTGCGCGCCCTGCCGGGACGGTGCGGGGCAGGTGTGCCTGCACCAGACCCAGCCCGGATTCACCCACTGGGGCTCGCTGGCCGAGTTCGTCGCCCTCGACGCCGCCGACGTCAACCTGGTGGCCCTGCCCGAGGGCATGCCGTTCGCCACCGCGGCCAGCCTCGGCTGCCGGTACGCCACCGCCTTCCGCGCCGTCACCGGGGTCGGGCAGGTGCGGCCCGGGGAGTGGGTGGCCGTGCACGGCTGCGGCGGCGTGGGCCTGTCCGCCATCCAGGTCGCGGTGGCCGCGGGCGCCCGGGTGGTCGCCGTCGACGTCTCGCCCGGCGCGCTGGAGCTTGCCCGTCGGATGGGCGCGGAGTCCGTCGTCGACGGGACGGCGGACGTGCCGGCCGCGGTCGCCGTGCTGACCGGCGGCGGCGCGCACGTCTCGCTGGACGCGCTCGGCGCGGCCGTGACGTGCGAGAACTCCATCCGCAGCCTGCGGCCGCGGGGCCGGCACGTGCAGGTCGGCCTGCTGCCCCCGGCGCAGGGCCGGGCCGCCGTGCCGATGGAGCTGGTGATCGGCCGCGAGCTGGCGGTGCTCGGCAGCCACGGCATGGCGGCGGCCGACTACCCGGCGCTGCTCTCCCTCATCGCCGCCGGCCGGCTGCACCCGGAGCGGCTGGTCACCCGCGAGCTCGGCCTGGCCGACGCAGGGCCGGCCTTGGTCGCCGTCGGCCGGGAGCCGGGCATCGCCGTCGTCACCTCCTGACCCGACCGGGTCAGGAGGTCGGGGCCACCGACTCCGGGGCGACCGACCCCGGGGCCACCGACCCCGGGGCCACCGAGGTGGTCGGCGCCGGGGTCGTGGTCGCCGGTGCCCGGGAGGTCGTGGCCGGGGGGGTCGTCGACGGCCGGGTCGTCTCCTGCGGCGCGTTGGTCGTGCGCGGCGGCGTCGTCCCGGTCTGCTGCCCCGAGGTGGTGGGCGGCGCCTGGGTGGTCGGGGTCGACGAGCTCGGGGCAGCCGGCGTCTCGCTGGTGGTGGCCGGCGGGGTCGTCGACGGGGCCGCCGGTGCGGTGGAGATCTGCGAGCTGCGCACCCGGACCGAGTCGCCGTTGGGCAGTTGCACCGTCGTGTAGCTGTCCTGCGGAAGGGTGGCATTGAGCCCGAACAGCAGCACGAACAGGGCACCGATCACCACGGTGGAGGTGCGGGCCCGGCCGATCCGGGCGGGCACCCGGTGCTCCCAGAGCCGGGTGCGGCGGGTGGCCGGCGCCGTCGTCACCGCTGGCTGCTCAGCGGTCTGCCGCTGGACGGTCGTGGGCTGGTCGTCGGGGGGCGGTGTGCTCATGCCGCGTTTCCGCTCCGCACGCGATCCTCGGCCAGTGCCTCGTCCTGGACATCACTCACACCCGACGCGGGCGCCCGCAGTGACACGCCTTCGTGGGACAGCGCCAGCGCCACCCGGGCCCGCAGGTCACGGCCGACCTCGAACTGCTTGCCCGGCAGCGTGCGGGCCACGATCCGCAGGTTGACCTCGTCCAGCGCCAGGCTCTCCACGCCCATGACGCTGGGTGTGTCGAGCAGCAGTCGGTGCAGCCGCTCGTCGGCGAAGGCCTGCTTGCCGACCTCGCGGAGCACCGCCTGCACCCGGTTGACGTCGGTGGTCGCCGGCACCGGGACGTCGACCACCGCGCGCGCCCAGTCGCGGGAGAGATTGATCACCTTGACGATCTGGCCGTTCGGGACGATCACCACCTCGCCGTTCACCGAGCGCAGCCGGGTGATCCGGAGGTTGACGTCCTCCACGGTGCCGTCGGCAGGGTCGCCGCCACCGACGACCTGGATGGAGACGACGTCCCCGAAGCCGTACTGCCGCTCGGTGATGAGGAAGAAGCCGGCCAGCACGTCACCGACGATCCGCTGCGCACCGAAGCCCAGGCCGACGCCGAGGACCGTCGCCGGCGCGACCAGTCCGGTGACCGGGACGCCGAGCCGCTCGAGCACGAAGAAGATCGTCACCGACCAGATGAGCACGATCGCCGCCCAGGTCAGCACCTGGGTCAGCGAGTGCCGGTGTTTGGCCGCCTCGGAGCGGACGAGCGCGTCCGACCCCGTGGAGTTCGCATCGATCCGGTCGGTGATCTTGCCGCCCGCCCAGCTCACCAGCCGGGCCAGCAGGACGGCGCCGAGGATGATCAGCAGTGCCTCGAGGCCGGGGCCACGCAGCCAGGTCAGGAACGGGTCGATCGGGCTATCCGCGAGGGCATCCATCGCCGCCCATTGTGGCGTGCCGGGGCCCCGGGAGGGAGCCCGGGGGCCCTGCCGTCACGGTGCGCCCCGGTCCCGATCGGGATGATCTTGAGTTGCGAGGACCGTCATCTGCGCGGACGGTGGGGAGAGATCCGGTCCGCCTCCCAGCCACGAGGACGGCGGCCGAGTGCCCTACCCCCAGAACCGAAGGGAGAGGCTCCGGGACCCCCGGAGCCGCATCCAGCTGTGTCGAGCACACGCACCACCCCTCCTGGCCGTGGCCACCGCGAGCCGATCGTCAAGCGCCTCCACCCGATCCACAGCCGCCATCCCGCGCTCGCGCAGCCCCCGAAGGGTGAGGCCGAGGGGGCCGGGCAGCTGGACACCGTCGTCTTCGGGGTCGCGGCCGTCCTGGCCCTGGCCTTCGTCGCCTGGGGCTTCCTGTCCCCGACCGGCCTCGGCTCGGCCAGCGGGAGCGCACTGACCTGGATCGAGCAGGACCTGGGCTGGCTGTTCGTCCTGCTGGCCTCGGGGTTCGTCGTCTTCGTGCTCTGGCTGGCGGCCAGCCGCTACGGCCGGATTCCGCTGGGCCGCGACGGTGAACGACCGGAGTTCCGCAGCATCTCCTGGGTCGCCATGATGTTCAGCGCCGGGATGGGCATCGGGCTGATGTTCTACGGCGTCAGCGAGCCGCTCTCGCACTACGTCTCCCCGCCGCCGGGCACGGTGGAGGGCGGGACGCCGGAGGCAGTGCGGACGGCGATGGCCACCACGCTGTTCCACTGGACGCTGCACCCGTGGGCGATCTACTGCGTGGTCGGCCTGGCCGTCGCCTACGGCACCTTCCGCCGTGGTCGCCGGCAGCTGATCAGCGCCACCTTCGCCCCGCTGTTCGGGCGGCGCCGCACCGAGGGCCCGGCGGGCAAGCTCATCGATATCCTTGCGATCTTCGCCACCCTGTTCGGGTCCGCGGCCTCCCTCGGCCTCGGCGCGCTGCAGATCGGCAGCGGCATGGAGATCCTCGGCTGGGCCGGGGACGTCGGCAACGGCGTGCTGGTGGCCGTCATCGCCGTGCTGACCGCGGCCTTCGTCGCCTCGGCGGTGTCCGGGGTGTCCCGGGGCATCCAGTGGCTGTCCAACACGAACATGGTGCTGGCCGTCGTCCTGGCGCTGTTCGTCTTCGTCGCGGGGCCGACCGTGTTCATCCTCAACCTGCTCCCCGAGGCCATCGGTGGGTACTTCTCCGACCTCGGGGAGATGGCCGGCCGCACCGAGGCCTCCGGCGGCGACGCCATGGCCGTCTGGATGCGCGGCTGGACGGTCTTCTACTGGGCCTGGTGGATCAGCTGGACGCCGTTCGTCGGGGTGTTCATCGCCCGGATCAGCCGGGGGCGCACCATCCGGCAGTTCGTCACCGGTGTCCTGCTGGTGCCCAGTGCGGTCAGCCTGGTCTGGTTCGCCGTCTTCGGCGGGGCGGGCATCGCCGCCCAGCGCGACGGCGCGGACGTCGCCGGGCAGTCGACCTCGGAGGGGCAGTTGTTCGGCGTGCTGTCCCGGTACCCGCTGGCGACCGTGATGACGGTGCTCGTCATGGTGCTGGTGGCGATCTTCTTCGTCTCCGGTGCCGACGCGGCCTCGATCGTGATGGGCTCGCTGTCCGAGCGCGGCACGTTGCAGCCCAGCCGGATGACCGTCGTCTTCTGGGGCGTCGTGATGGGCGCCGTGGCGGCGGTGATGCTGCTGGTCGGCGGGGACGACGCGCTGACCGGGCTGCAGAAC
Source organism: Modestobacter sp. (assembly GCA_025963425.1). Lineage (GTDB taxonomy): Bacteria > Actinomycetota > Actinomycetes > Mycobacteriales > Geodermatophilaceae > Modestobacter. The sequence continues at coordinate 10,303 of JAOPUQ010000230.1, forward strand.
CTGACGATCATCGCGGCACTGCCGTTCGCCCTGGTCATGGTGGGGATGGCGGTCGCGCTGGCCAAGGACCTCCGCTCGGACCCGTTGATGCTGCGCAGCGCGTTCGCCACCGACGCCGTGGAGCAGGCCGTGGTCGAGGGCATCGCCCGGCACGGCGAGGACTTCGCGCTGATGGTGGAGCCCACGTCCACTGGGCCGGCGGTCGAGCCCGACACGGTGGCCGCCCTGCCGGTGGAGGACGCGGTGCCGGCCGGCCGGCCGCAGGAGCCGCGCCACTGACCCGCGCCGCACCGCACCACCGGGATCGGGGAACGGGGCTCTGCCGGGAGCCCCGTTCCCCGATCTCGATGGCGTCCGTGAACCCGGATCGGGCGATCGGACATGAGAGGGTGTGACGACCTCACGGCCGCTCTGCCCACCACCGACAGGCTGCCCTCGCTGCCCTCGGGCCCGCCGACCGCGACGTCGTGCTGCTGTTCGCCTGGGGCCAGCACTCCTACGAGGAGATCGCCACCGTGCTGGAGGTCCCCGTGGGCACCGTGCGCTCCCGGCTCAACCGCGCCCGCGGACAGACCCGCTGCGGGAGGTGACCGTGCACGCCCAGCCGGCCCAGCTGGTCCCCGCCGGGTACGGCTGGTACCTGCAGGCGCGCTTCCCCGACGGCACGGTGTTCGCGCTGCAGGCGCCGGAGGCGTTCACCGCCGCGGACGTGCTCGCGGTCGCCGAGCAGGTCACCTACACCCCGGCCGGCTGACCTGTCGATCAGCACGGCCCGGTGGCTGTCTCGCGCGAGGTGAGGCAGCGCCGGTCCGTGGTGATCGTGGGACGGGCGGGGCCAGAGGGGGTGATGTCGGCGCGCGTGGGCCCGACTCGGGTGCCCGGCTTCACATCGGGCACGTGGGACCGATTCCACCTGCGAGAACCTCCGGTTCTCATCTACCCGAGGAGCTCGACCATGGTCCGTGCCCAGTCCCCCCACGCCACCGCCGACGCCCCGGTGGGAGCTGGGCGTGGAATGGGCTGGGTCGCCGACCGCCCCGTCGCGGCCAAGATCGGCATCACCGTCGGGCTCCTGGGCCTGGTCGCGGTCGGGCTGACCAGCCTGGCCACCGCCCGGATGTCCGACCTGAGCGACAAGCAGGACGTCCTCTACACCGAGAGCGTCGAGCCCCTCACCCAGCTCGCCGGGCTGCAGCGCTCCGTCCAGGGCGACCGGGCCCGCTACATCACCTACGTCGTGGTGGACGACGCGAGCCGGGCGGAGCTGCTCACGGAGCTGGCCGAGCGACAGGACACGCTGCAGAAGCAGCTGGCCGCCTACGAGCCGCTGGCCACCAGCCCCGACGAGTTCGCCGCGCTGGCCGCCGAGCTGGACGGCTGGTACGCCGTGGCCACGCAGCAGCTGGTGCCGGCGGCGGACGCGGCGAGCACGGCGGCGGCGGCTGCCGATCAGGCGGCGGGGAGCACCGCCAGGGGCGCGCAGGCGGCCGCGGCGGCGGCAGCGAAGGCGGCGTCGCAGGCGGCGGCCGCTGCCGGCGACGTCATCACCGGCCCGCTCCAGGCGGCCACGGACACCCTGATGGACGAGATGCAGACCGAGCTGGACACGCAGGCCGCGCACGCCTCGGTGGTCAATGACGCAGGCACCGCCGAGGCAACCGGCTCCATCCGGCTGCTGTGGGTCGTGCTGATCGCCAGCCTGCTGGCGACCGGGGTGCTGGCGCTCTGGGTCATCCGGCAGATCACCGGCACCGTCGCCATGATGGGCCGCACGGTCGAGGCCATGGCGACCGGTGACCTGACCGTCGTCCCGGAGGTCCGCTCCGGTGACGAGCTCGGCCGGATGGCGCAGTCGCTCGCCGCGGCCCAGGAGCACCTGCGCACGGTGCTGTCGGGGGTGGCGGCGTCGGCGGATGCGGTGGCGGCGTCGTCGGAGGAGTTGTCGGCGTCGTCGGCGCAGATCT
>JAOPUQ010000244.1 GCA_025963425.1 Modestobacter sp.
GGCCGGTGACGCCGCCGATCTCGGTCGTCCGCTGCCGCACCGCGCCGCCCGCCCCCCGCTGGACGACGGCCGGCTGCAGCTGTTCGAGTCCGTGGCCGCCCTGCTGGCCGAGCTGGCCGCCGCCGGCCCGGTGCTCGTGGTGCTGGAGGACCTGCACTGGGCCGACCGGTCCAGCCGCGACCTGCTGCGCTATCTGCTGGCCCGGCTCGTCGACGAGCCGATCGCCGTCGTCGCCTCCTACCGCGCCGACGACCTGCACCGCCGGCACCCGCTGCGCCCGTTGCTCGCCGAGCTGGTGCGGTTGCCCGGCGTGGAGCGGCTGACGCTGGACCCGTTGCCCGACGCCGACGTCGGGGTGCTGGTGCGCGGCCTGGCCGCCGCCTCCGGGGGCGTCCCGGCGACCACGGTGGACGACGTGGTGGCCCGCGCGGAGGGCAACGCCTTCTACGCCGAGGAGCTGTTGGCCGCCGGGCTGACCGGGGAGGCGCTGCCGCTGGGGCTCAGCGACGTCCTGCTGGCCCGGGTCGAGCAGGTCGACCTGCCCGCTCAGCAGGTGCTGCGGGTGGCCGCCGTCGCCGGCCGGCAGGTACGCCACGAGCTGGTCGCCGCCGTCAGCGGCCTGGCGCCGGGGGAGCTGGAGCAGGCCCTCGCCGAGGCCGTGCACCACCACCTGCTCGTGGTGTCCGACGAGGGGCGGTACCGGTTCCGGCACGCGCTGCTGCGGGAGGCGGTGCTCGCCGACCTGCTGCCGGGGGAGCGGGTGCGGCTGCACGCCGCCGTCGCCGCGCACCTCGCCGCCCACCCGGACGCCGGGACAGCCGCCGAGCGGGCCCACCACGCGCGGGAGAGCAACGACCTGCCGGGGGCGCTGACCTCGTCCCTGGAGGCTGCCGACCAGGCCCGGCGGGTCGGGGCGCCGGCCGAGCAGCTGCAGCACCTGGAGGCCGCGCTCGCCCTGTGGGCGGCGGTGCCCGACGCCGCCGAGCGGGCCGGGCACGAGCAGTGGGCGCTGTCCCTGGAGACCGCGGCGGCAGCGCGCGCGGTCGGCGAGCTGTACCGGGCGGTGGCCCTGCTGCGGTCGGCGCAGCAGTTGCTGGGTGCCGACGGCGACCCGGTCGCCCGGGCGCGGGTGCACTACACGCTGGCCCAGGCGCTGGCCCGGATCGAGGACCTCGCCGCGGCCCACCGGGAGAGCGCGGCGGCGATGGAGCTGGTCCCGGCCTCGCCGCCGTCGCCGGAGCGCACCTGGGCCGCCGCGACGCATGCGCGCACCAGCTACGGGCTGGCCCGGCTGGCGGAGGCCGACGCGGCGGCGCACGAGGCGCTGGCCGCCGCCGACGCCCTGGGCCTCGACAGCGCCTGGGCCGACGTCGCGGTGTCGCTGGCCCGGGTGCGCGGAGGAGAGGGCCGGGCGGAGGTGCGCGCCCGGCTCGAGGAGGCGCTGGTGCGCGCCCGGCGGTCCGGGGACGCCGACGTCGAGATGCGGGTGCTGTTCAACCTCGCTGTCACCGCCTACGCGGCCGTCGACGTGGCCGAGACGCTGACCTGGGCCCGGTCGGGGCTGGAGCGGGCCCGCGCGCTGGGCGTCGAGTGGTCGTTCTACGCCGCCGAACTGCGGCACCTGGAGGTCGTCGCCTGCTATGTGGCAGGCGACTGGGACGGCAGCCTGGCCGCGGCCGGGAAGCTGGCCCGGGTGCCGGAGATGGCCGCGCACGTCCGTGCGGCCGGGCTGCTGGTCCAGGTCGGTCGGGGCGACCCGGCGGTCGCCGAGCGGCTGGCCTGGGCACGTGGGCTCACCGTCCGGCTGGACGCGCACGTGCTGCTGATGCTGGCCACGGTGGGCGCCGAGGTCGACCTGGCGGCGCAGTCCGGCGACCCCGACACGGCGGTGGAGCGCTCGACGTGGGCCGCGGGGCGGCTGCGCGAGCTCTGGGACGCCGATCGGCTCGCGGTGCTGCGACTGGTCGCCACCGCGCTGGCCCCGGTGGGCGACGCCGCGGCCGCGGCCCGCTCGGCCGGCGACGGGGCGACGGTCGACCGGTGGGTCGGGGCGGGGGAGGCGCTGGTGACGGAGGCCCGGGAGGTGGTCGAGGGCTACGTCGCCGCGATCGGGCAGACCGGGATCGAGGGCCGCGCGTGGCTGGCCCGCGTGGAGGCCGAGGACGCCCGGCTGCACGGCGACCCGGCGCCGGAGCGGTGGCGGGCCGCGGTGGCGGCGTTCGGGTACGGCCACGTGTACGAGCAGGCCCGCTCGCGCGCACGGCTGGCCGAGGCACTGCTGGCCACCGATGACCGGGCCGGCGCGGCGGCCGAGCTGCGGTCGGCGCACGAGGTGGCGGTGCGGCTGGGCGCCGTTCCGCTTCGCACCCGGGTCGAGACGCTGGCCCGGCGCGCGCGGCTGGGCACCGAGGTCACCGGGGCGCGGCAGGCCGCGGCGTCCGCCGTCCTCACGCCGCGGGAGGCCGAGGTGCTGGCGCTCGTGGCCCAGGGGCTGACGAACCGGCAGATCGGTGCCCGGCTCTTCATCAGCGAGAAGACCGCCAGCGTGCACGTGAGCAACATCCTGGCCAAGCTGTCGGCCAACGGCCGCACCGAGGCGGTGGCGATCGCCGCCGCCCGGGGGCTCCTCGACTGACGCAGCACGTCGCCCTCGTCCCAGCGGGTCCTCGTCCGCCCGCAAGGTGGCGCCTCAGAGCATGGTGCGGAGGCGCTCGCGGCGGGCGCGCAGCACGTCCACCGACGCCGAGGCCGAGGGTGGCCCGGGCACCGACTGGCGCAGCTGGGTGTGCACCACCGCGTGCGGCGTCGACGTCTTCGCGGACACCCGGCTCACCAGCCGGTTGATCTCCCGGCGCAGCTCCGCGGCGTCGCGCCATGAGCCGCCGGCCTCGACCTCGGGCAGCTCCTCGACCAGGTGGCCGTCGTCGTCCTCGTCGTCGATGTGCCGGGTGGAGGCGATCCGCAGCCGCAGCTCGTCGTCCCGCTTGGCCAGCAGTTCCGCGGTCTGCGCCGGGGTGAGCAGGCCCGGGATGCCGAGGAATTCCTCCTCCTCGGCGCCCAGCGGGGCCAGCGCGACCGCCGGGGTGCCCTCGCCGGTGTGCGCCGTGCCGCTGTGCAGGACGTGCGCGAACCGGGCGTCGGCCTCCAGTGCCTCCCACTGCGGCAGCGCGCCCTCACGCTCCTCGCGCGGCGGCAGGTCCAGGGCGTCCAGGTCCTCGGGCTCGACGGCCTTGGGCGGCGGCATGACGTGGTTGCGCTGCTCCTCCAGCGAGGCGGCCAGCGTCAGCAGCGGCCGCACCGCGGGCAGGAACACCGTGGCCGACTCCTGCGGGTTGCGCGCCCGCACCACGCGGCCGACGGCCTGGGCGAAGAACAGCGGCGTCCGGTAGGAGGTCATCCAGGCCAGCACCGCGGCGCGGGGGATGTCGACGCCCTCGGAGACCATCCGCACGCAGACCGCGATCCGCGCGGAGCCGGTGGCGAACCGCTCGATCTTCTTCGACGCCTTCGGGTCGTCGGAGAGGATCAGCTCCGGGGCCTTGCCGGTCACCCGGCGGACGATCTTGGCGTAGGCGCGGGCGTCGTCCTGGTCGCTGGCCAGCACCAGTCCGGCCGCGTCGGGCATGCCGGTCTCGCGCAGGTGGGTGATCCGGTCGTCCATCGCGGCGATCACGTGCGGCACCCACTGGCCCTTGGGGTCCAGCGCGGTCCGCCAGGCCTGCATCTCCACCGACCGGGTGCCGGCCTCCGACAGCGAGGCGGCGACCACCTCGCCGGCGGAGTTCCGCCAGCGCGAGGTGCCGGTGTAGGCGGCGAACACGACCGGCCGGACGACGGCGTCGGCGAGCGCCTCCTTGTAGCCGTACGTGTAGTCCGCCCGGCTGGCCAGCCCCACGCCGCCCTTGCCGTCGTCACCCTCGAACGTGTCCTACTCGTAGCGCACGAAGGGCATCCGCTCGTCGGCCTTGGTGCGGAACGGGGTCCCGGTCAGGCACAGCCGGCGGCCGGCCCGCCCGAACGCCTCCTCGACCGCCTCACCCCAGGACAGGCCGTCGCCGGCGTGGTGCACCTCGTCCAGGATGACCAGCGACTTCACGGTCGTGGCCCGCGCGGCGTGCAGCATCGGCTTGCCGGCGACCTGGGCGTAGGTGGTCACGTAGCCCTGCGTGCCGGCCCGCACCGGGCCGACCGCGTTGGTGAGCCCCGGGTCGAGCACGATGCCCATCCGGTCGGCGGCGTCGGCCCACTGCAGCCGCAGGTGGTCGGTCGGGCAGACCACGACCACCCGGGCGACCTCGCGGCGGGCCAGCAGGCGCGCCGCCAGGGTGAGCGCGAAGGTGGTCTTGCCGGCGCCGGGCGTCGCGGTGACCAGGAAGTCCTTCGGTGACTGCTCCTCGTACTGGATGAGCGCGGCCTGCTGCCATGCTCGGAGCGGTCGGCTGGTCGTCTGCGGGCCCAGGGCCTCCACTCGTGCTGCGCTTCCCATCTCGGAAGCCATTCTGGTGGCCGCCCGGGCAACACGCCCAACCGGCCGCCTCCCGCGCGCCTCGCCTCCGGCGACGTATGACCGCCCCCCACCGTCGCGCTGACCAGGCACTTCCCCCGGCGGCCCGATGCCGTGTGGGACATGTCATATCCCACGGACCGGACCGGTACGTCCCGCCCGTCCCGGCCTGCTCAACCGTCCCGGCGGACCACCGTGTGCCCCCGCTAGAGGACCTTGGACAGGAAGGCCTGGGTTCGCTGGTGCCGGGGATCGGAGAGCACCTGCCGAGGGTCCCCGGCCTCGACCACGCGCCCCTCGTCCATGAAGACGAGCGTGTCGCCGACCTCGCGGGCGAAGCCCATCTCGTGGGTGACGACGATCATCGTCATGCCGTCGGCCGCGAGGCCGCGCATGACGTCGAGGACCTCGCCGACGAGCTCGGGGTCCAGGGCCGACGTCGGCTCGTCGAAGAGCATCAGCTTGGGCTCCATGGCCAGCGCGCGGGCGATCGCCACCCGCTGCTGCTGGCCCCCGGAGAGCTGGTTCGGGTAGGAGTGCACCCGGTCACCCAGCCCCACCCGCTCCAGCAGCTCCTGTCCGCGGGCACGGGCGTCCTGCTTGCCGACGCGCTTGACCCGGGTCGGCGCCTCGATGACGTTCTCCAGCGCGGTCATGTGTGGGAAGAGGTTGAAGCGCTGGAACACCATGCCGATGTCGCGGCGCTGGGCCGAGACCTCCCGGTCCCGGAGCTCGTGCAGCTTGCCGCCCCGCTCCCGGTAGCCGACGAGGTGACCGTCGACCCACAGCCGGCCGGCGTTGATCTTCTCCAGGTGGTTGATGCAACGCAGGAAGGTGGACTTCCCGGAGCCGGACGGGCCGATCACGCACATCACCTCGCGGGCGGCGACCTCGAGATCGATGCCCTTGAGCACCTCCAGGTGCCCGAAGCTCTTGCGAACCCCCTCCGCCCTGACCATCGGCGGGCCGGACGGTGCATCCCCGACGGCGGTCAATGCGTGCTCCCCACGGCGTCGGCCTCCCGCGCGGCCCGCTGCGCCCGGGTCTCGCCCGAGCCCGAGCCCCGGCTGAACCGCTTCTCCAGGAAGTGCTGCCCGACCATGAGCAGGCTGGACAGGGCGACGTACCAGAGGATCGACGCCACGGCGAGCGGGATGATCTGGAACGTCCGGCTGCCGATCGCCCGCAGCTGGAAGTTGAGCTCGGTGGTGACCGGCACCGCGATCAGCAGCGAGGTGTCCTTCAGCATGGCGATGGTCTCGTTGCCCGTCGGCGGGATGATGACGCGCATCGCCTGCGGCAGCACGATGCGGCGCATCGTCGTGCCCCGGCCCATGCCCAGCGCCGCGGCCGCCTCGGTCTGCCCCGGGTCCACCGACTGGATGCCGGCCCGGACGATCTCGGCCATGTAGGCGGCCTCGGACAGGACCAGTCCGATCAGGCCGGCGGTGAACCCGGCGAAGATCTGGTTGCCGTCCAGACCGAGGAACCGCAGGTCTCCGTCGAGTCCGAGGGCGTCCATCAGCTGGCGGTCGAACGGGATGCCCAGCTCGTAGGTCGCATAGAGGGCACCCAGGTTGGCGCAGAAGAACAGCAGCACGATGCGCGGGATGGCGCGGAAGAACCACACGTAGGTCCAGGCAGCGCCCGACACCACGGGGTTCGGCGAGAGCCGCATGACCGCCACGACGACGCCGAGCAGCACGCCGAGCACCATGGCCAGCACGGTCATCAGCAGCGTCGTCCGGGCACCGCGCAGGACCGGCGGGGCGAACATGTTGTCGACCATGAACCCCCACTGGAACACCGGGTTGGTGATCAGCATGTGGGCGAACATCGCGAGCAGCACCGCGATGACGGCGGCCGCGACCCACCGGCCGGGGTGCCGGACCGGCACCGCCCGGATCTGCTCGGGCGGTGCCGGTCGGGTCGTCGTGTCGGTGGCCATCGGTCAGCCGACGGTGGGGTTCACCATGGGGTCGGTGATGGCGCCGTCCTGCACGCCCCACTTCTCCAGGACCTTCTGGTAGGAGCCGTCGGCGACGAGGGCCTTCACCGCGTCCGCGATCGCCTGCGCGAAATCGGCCTGGTCCTTGGGCACCACGTAGCCGTAGGGCGCCGCGTCGTAGACGTCGCCGAGCAGCTCCAGCTGGCCGTTGGTCTGCTGGACCGCGTAGGCCATGACCGGGGAGTCCGCCAGGCCGGCGACGTCCTTGCCGGACACGACGGCCGCGGTGGCGTCGCTCTGGGCGTCGTACTGGTCGATCGTGATGGCGGGCTTGCCGGCGTCCGTGCACGCCTGCGACCGGGCGGTGATGTCGTCGACCTGGACGGTGGCCTTCTGCACCGCGATGGCCAGACCACAGGCGTTCTCCGGGTCGACGTCCTCCGGGTTGCCCTTCTTCGTCGACCACTGGGTGCCGGCGTTGTAGTAGCTGACCATGGTGACCTCGGCCAGCCGGTCGGGGTTGATGGTGAAGGAGGAGACGCCGGCCTCGTACTTGCCCGAGCCGACGCCGGCGATGATCGAGTCGAACGGTGCAGTGGTGAACTCGGCCTTCAGCCCGAGCTTCGCCGCCACCAGGGTGAACAGGTCGACGTCGAAACCGACGATGGTCGTGCCGTCCTCGGCGATGAACTCGCTCGGCGCGTACGTCGTGTCGCTGCCGACCGCGATGACGCCGTCGGAGGCGATGCTGTCGGGGACCATCGCGGCCAGGTTCTCGTCGGCCGAGACGCTCGGCAGCGGCGCGCTGCTGCTGCCGGCGGTGTTCCCGGACGAGGTGTCCGAGGAGCCGCCGCAGCCGGCTGCGAGCAGGGCGCTGGCGAGGGCCGTGGCGACGACCGCCGTGCGGCGGATGGGGGTTCTCAAGGGCACAGGGCCATCTCCTTCATGCGTTCGGGCGACCCGATCTTCCTCCCCGCGACGGTAGGGGGGCCCGCGGCCCCCTCGGCCGCCCGTCCGTGCCCCGCGGCGTCGCGCCCCGAAGACGGGCTGTCAGTCGACGGGCTCGTCCACCCAGTCGGGACCGTTGACCTCGCCCGGGCCGGCCAGGTCCGCGGCGTCCACGATCGTGTACGCGTAGCCCTGCTCGGCCAGGAACCGCTGCCGGTGGGCGGCGTACTCGCTGTCCAGGGTGTCCCGGCTGACCACGGTGTAGAAGTGCGCCTGCCGGCCGTCGGCCTTGGGACGCAGCACCCGGCCGAGGCGCTGGGCCTCCTCCTGCCGGGAGCCGAACGTCCCCGACACCTGGACGGCGACCGCGGCCTCCGGCAGGTCGATGGAGAAGTTGGCCACCTTGGAGACGACGAGGGTACGGATCTCCCCGGTGCGGAAGGCCTGGAACAGCCGCTCGCGCTCCTTGTTGGTCGTCGACCCCTGGATCACCGGGGCGTCCAGCGCAGCGCCGAGCTCCTCGAGCTGGTCGAGGTAGGCGCCGATCACCAGCGACGGCTCGTCGGGGTGGCGCTCCAGCACCCGGCGGATCACCGGCAGCTTGGACTGCGCGGTGGCCGCGATCCGGTAGCGCTCCTCGGGCTCGGCGACCGCGTAGGTCATCCGCTCCTCGTCGTCGAGGGAGACGCGCACCTCGATGCACTCGGCCGGGGCGATGTAGCCCTGCGCCTCGATGTCCCGCCACGGCGCGTCGTACCGCTTCGGGCCGATGAGGGAGAACACGTCGTCCTCCCGCCCGTCCTCGCGCACCAGGGTGGCGGTGAGCCCGAGCCGGCGGCGGGACTGCAGGTCGGCGGTCAGCCGGAAGATCGGCGCCGGGAGCAGGTGCACCTCGTCGTAGACGATCAGGCCCCAGTCCTGGGCGTCGAAGAGGTCCAGGTGCCGGTACTCGCCCTTCCGGCGGGTGGTGATCACCTGGTAGGTCGCGATGGTGACCGGCCGGATCT
>JAOPUQ010000255.1 GCA_025963425.1 Modestobacter sp.
TGGCTGCGCCGGCCGGCTCGGCCGCGCGCTCCCCGACACCGCAACCCTCGGCCGTGGACCTGCTGGCCGGGAGCAGTCCCTGCGTGCTCACTGCCGAGACGATCGCCGGGCCCACCTGGTTCGACGCCCACGCGGTCCGCAGCGACATCCGCGACGGCCGCCCCGGCGTGCCGCTGGACGTGGCCTTCCGCGTCGTGCGGCTGCCGGCGTGCACGCCGGTCGGGCAGGCCGTGGTCGACCTCTGGCAGTGCGACGCGTTGGGTGTCTACTCCGGCTTCGCCGGCGCCGAGCCCGGCGAGGGCGGGAGCCCGGGCGGGCGGCGGGACGAGTACGGCGACGCACAGTCGGCCACGACGGACGGCGAGGCATGGCTGCGAGGCACCCAGGTCACGGGTCCGGACGGGCTGGTGCGCTTCAGCACCGTCTACCCCGGCTGGTACCCGACCCGGACCGTGCACCTGCACCTGAAGGTGCACCTCGCGGAGTCGACCGTGCTCACCACCCAGCTGTTCTTCGACGACGCCGTCTCCGATGCCGTGTACGGCAGCGCCGACCCCTACCGGCAGCACGCCGGTCGGGACACCCGCAACGCGGGGGACGCGTTCTACTCCGACACCGGGCTGCTGAGGCTGGCGCCGGCGCCCGACGGCTGGCTGGCGGCGCTGACGCTCGGCGTCCGCTAGGTGTACGAGGCCGTGCGTTGCGCATCACCGCAGCCGGTGATCCGAGGTGGGCACGTGGACAGCGCGTTGTGCTGGGGCCGACGTCAGGTTCCAGCGGGCGCGAGCCGTCGTCCTCACGACCGGCTCAGGACGAGTCCAGCCGTGGCCAGACCACCCGGGTGACGATCAGTTGCACGGCCGCGGCGGCCGGGATGGCCAGGAATGCACCGACGACGCCCAGGAGCGCCCCGCCGATGATCAGCGCGACGATCGTGAGCACCGGCGGCACATCCACGGCCCGGTTCATGACCCGTGGGACGAGCAGGTAGTCCTCGAGCAACCGGTAGGCGATGTAGAACACGAGGCTGGCGATGGCGACGGTGGTGGAGATCGACAGGGCGACCAGCGTGACCAGGATTCCTCCGATGGTCGAGCCGACGACCGGGATGAGGTCGAGGACGGCGACCAGAACGCCGAGGGCCACGGCGTAGGGCACGCGCACGATCTCCAGGAACAGGAAGGTGCCCAGGCCGGCGATGGCCGAGGTGAGCAGGTTGCCGAGCACGTAGCCGCCGACGCGAGTGCTGATCTCGTCACCGAGCTCGCGGCCCCGGCTGCGGCGGCTGGCCGGGAACATGCGGTAGAGGATCCGGCGGATCGCCGGCAGGTTGGCGAGGAAGTACACGGTGAGGACCAGGACGGTCACCGCCGCCGTCAGCGTGCCGAAGACGGCGAGACCGACGTTCAGGACGCCGTTCAGTGGGAGCCCGCCGGCGCCTGCTGAGAACTGCGCCTTCAGGCTGTCGAGGAGGTGGTAGCGGGCGTTGAGCCGGCCCAGCGTGCTGCTCCGGTCCTGCAGCTGCTGCAGCAGGCCCGGGAGAGCGCGGGACAGCTGCTCCACCTGAGTGACGATGGGCGGGATGATCACTGCGAAGACCCCGACCACGATCAGCAGGAAGCCGATCGTGACGGCCGCGACGCCCCACGGCCGCCGCCAGCCGTGGCGGCCCAGCCAGGCCACCATCGGGTCCAGGCCGAGCGCGAAGACCAGGGCCAGGACGATCAGGATGAGTTCGCCCGCGACGCCGCCGATCGCCCGGAGCAGGGTGTAGGCCATGACGACGGCGCTCCCGGCGGTGAACCCGGCGCCGAAGATGCGCCGGGTCGGCCACCGGTCGTCGTCGGTGGGAGCCACGGGCCCCGGATCGACGCTGGTCCAGGGCCCGGCCGATCCGCGGTCGCCCGCTGCGAGTGGCTCCGACGGCTCCCGCGTGTCCGGTGCGGTGGACTCCGGGGTGGACACGGCGTCGCCTCCGTCGATGGCCCGTCGCCTGCTCGTCAGGACGTACCCGCAACTCGGGCGTGCACGCACCGGCCACCAGGGTCCATGGACGGAGCCGGGGCTAGCCGAGATCGCCACACGGGAGCTCGAGGCGCCGTCCCGGCGAGTGCGGTGGCCCTCGGTGTTCTCGGTACTCGCCGTCCTGGGACGGCGTCCTCACGACCCGTGACCGGACAGCGGGACCGACGTCAGCCGGCGACCCGGGCCCGCTCCTCGACCCTCGCCACCGCTGGAGCGTTCGGAGGGCCGATCTCCGTGCCGTCCCAGCCGCGGATCCGGTACGGCAGGGCGACGCCGAGCAGCTGGGTCAACAGCGGGCCAGGCCAGCGGCGACGGTCTCCGGCGCCCGACCACGATAGGGCCCTCGGACCTGTGCGCCACCCGGATGGGAGTCGCCGGGGCGAGGCGTGCAGACCCCGGGAACGACGGCGCCGGCGGGCAGGGGTCCTGCCAGCGACAGGTGTTTCACTGCCGGCATGGTTCGCAGCCGGTCGGGGCCGTCGCAGCCGGGCCACCGCACGTCACGCTGGCGGGCGGTGAGTTCCCGGCTGCGCCTGGCCGTCATGGTCGTCGCGGGCGTGCTGGCAGCGGTCGTCGTCGGCCTGTTCGGGGCATGGGCTTATGCGCCGCTGGCCGGCTGGGACGTCGCGGCCCTGGCGTTCTCCGGATGGGTCTGGGCGACCACGGCGCCGATGGACTCCGCGGTCACTGCCGAACACGCGACCCGGGAGGACCCGGGGCGCGCGGAGACCGACCTCATCGTCATCACCGCCGCCGTGGCCAGCCTGGCCGCTGTCGGTGTCGTGCTCATCCGGGCCAGCTCGGCCACGGGCAGCAGCCAGGATCTGCTCGTCGCCCTCGGGGTGCTCAGCGTCGCGCTGTCCTGGTTCGCAGTCCACACCGTGTTCCTCCTGAAGTACGCCCGGCTGTTCTACGCCGGGCAACCGGGGGGCATCGACTTCAACCAGAAGGACCTGCCGCGTTATCTGGACTTTGCCTATCTCGCGTTCACCATCGGGATGACGTTCCAGGTGTCCGACACCGAGCTGGAGGCGCCGGCCATCCGGGCGACCGCCCTGCGTCAGGCGCTCCTCGCGTACCTGTTCGGCACGGTCATCCTGGGCGCGACGATCAACCTCATCGCCGGGCTGGCCAGCAGCAACCACTGACGGGGCGTCGGGGCTGGGGCCGTTCGCGCACCGGGTGCAGGCGCATGCTGCGCCGCCTACGCATCCTGTCGACATGTCGACCCGTTTCGTCACCGTGGTGCGGCCCGCCCGCCGGCACATGGCGGTGAACATCCGCACGTTCGTGCTGCAGGCCCACAGCGTGGACGGGCTGGGCAGGCTTCTCCCGGGAGTCGGCCGGCGTCCACGAGCCGTCAGGCACCCACGAGTGATCTCCACTCCCGGCGTGCGAAACGGTCCGTGCCCGCCCGGGCGGCGAGCCCGGTCGCCGCGGCGGCGGAACGTGCGCGGACGTCGGCCTCGTCCATGCTCACCAGCACCCCGCCGTCCACCACGAGCCGGCCGTCCACGTACACCCGCTCGACCTCGTCCCCGCGCTGGCTGTACACCAGGGATGACACCGCCGCGTGCAGCGGCGTGACGCACAGGTTGGACATGTCGAGGACCACGATGTCGGCCCGTTTGCCGACCTCCAGCGACCCCACCTGGTCGGCCAACCCGAGCGCCCGGGCCCCGTCGATGGTGGCCATCTCCAG
>JAOPUQ010000269.1 GCA_025963425.1 Modestobacter sp.
GGTGCCGGTGTCCCGTCCGGTACGCGGCTCGACGACGGTCGTGCCGGCGCTGGCCCAGGCGGCCAGCAGCTCAGCGGCCGACCGGCCGGCGCCAGTGCCGGACTCCGGCGTGGCGTGCCGGCCGGAGCGCGGCTCGGTGGGGCCGGTCACGAGCCCTCCTCGCCGGCGCTCGTCGGCCCCGCGCCCCACGGTGCTGTGCTCATTCGTGCCCTCGATAGCTCGGTCACGAGCGGCGCCCACCGGAGGCGCGAGCTGTGTCGAGATGGGTCTGCAGGATGACCACGGCGGCCGCCTGGTCGATCACCGACCGCTGCCGACGACTGTTGATGCCGCCTGCACGCAGGTGACTGGCTGCGGTCACGGTGGAGAGCCTTTCGTCGACGAGGTGCACCGGGACGTCCCCGATGCGGCTGGTCAGTGATCGAGCGTAGGTGCTGGCATCTCTCGCCGACGCGCCCGACGCACCGGACAGGTGCCTGGGCAGGCCCACAACAACCCCGACCACCTCATGTGTCACAACCAGCTCAGCCAGGCGGTCGAGATCGCTCTCGTCCTTGGCCCGGCGGAGGGTCTCCAGCGGGCTGGCGAGCATGCCCGTCGGGTCGGAGAGCGCCACGCCGACGCGCACCGTGCCCACATCGACCCCGAGCCAGCGGCCCCGGCGGAGGCCCTCGGCCGGGGTGGCTCCGTCGTCCCCGGGCCGCTCGCTCATGCCCCGGTCACCCGGTCACCGCGACGACGGCCTGCTCGGCGGCCACCAGGGCGGCGGGGATGCCGGCGGGGTCGGTGCCGCCCCCCTGCGCCACGTCGGGCTTGCCGCCACCGCGACCGCCCACCGGGGCAGCAGCCGCACGCAGCAGGTCGTTGGCCGACAGGCCGGCCTGCTGGGCCGCGGGGTTGACCGCGGCGACCAGCGCCACCTTACCCTCGGCCGCCGAGGCCAGCACCACCGCGGCCGGCCGCTCGCCGAGCCGGCCCCGGACGTCGAGGGCCAGGCCACGCAGGTCGCCACCGGTCAGCCCGGCCGGCGACCCGGTGACCAGCGCGACGCCGCCGACGTCCCGGGCCGCGCCGGCCAGGTCGCCGGCCGCCGCGAGGGTCTGCTGGCCCCGCAGGTCGGCCAGTTCACGGTCGGCGTCGCGCAGCCGGCCGAGCATGCCGCTGACCCGGTCGACGAGAGCGTCCTGCGGGGTCTTGAGCAGGTCGGCGAGCTGGCGGACCAGGTCGCGCTCGCGGGCCAGGTACCGGAACCCCTCCAGGCCGACGGCCGCCTCGACGCGGCGCGAGCCGGAGCCCACCGAGCTCTCCGCGGTCAGCGCCAGCGGGCCGATCTGGGCGCTGCCCCGGACGTGGGTCCCACCGCAGAGCTCGCGCGACCACTCGCCGCCGATCTCGACGACCCGGACCTCCTCGCCGTAGGTCTCGCCGAACAGCGCGATCGCGCCGAACTCCCGCGCCTCGGGCAGCGTCATGTAGAGCGCCCGCACCCCGTGGTCGGCGCGGACGGCGGCGTTGGCGACGTCCTCGATGTCGATCCGCTGCTGCGGCGACAACGCGCCCTGCCAGGCGAAGTCCAGCCGCAGGTAGCCCGGCCGGTTGTAGGAGCCGGACTGCAGGGCCTGCGGGCCGAGCACCTGACGCAGCGCGGCGTGCACGACGTGGGTGCCCGAGTGCGCCTGGCAGGCCGACAGCCGCCACTCGCGGTCCACCTGGGCGACGAGCTCGGTGCCGGCCCGCAGCTCCCCCTCCAGCACCCGCACCTGGTGGGCGATCAGGCCCTTGACCGGGCGCTGCACGTCGATGACCTCGGCGCGGCCGCCGTCCCAGGTCAGCTCGCCGGCATCGGCCACCTGACCGCCGGACTCGGCGTAGAACGGCGTCCGGTCCAGCACCAGCCGGGTGACCTCCCCGGGACCGACCACCGGCTCGCCCTCGTCGTCGGCCTCGTTGACGACGCCGAGGACCCGGGAGTCGGTGCGCAGCGTGTCGTAGGCCCGCCAGTCGGTGGGCCCGAACTCCGACAGCAGCCGGCGGTAGGCCAGCACGTCGACCGAGCCGGTGCGCTTGGCGCGGGCGTCGGCGCGGGCCCGCTCACGCTGTTCGGTCATCAACGCACGGAAACCGGCCTCGTCGACGCTGACGCCCTGCTCGGCGGCCATCTCCAGGGTGACGTCGATCGGGAAGCCGTAGGTGTCGTGCAGCGAGAACGCCTGCGCGCCGGACAGCGCCGGGGTGGCCCCGGGCTCGCTGGCCGCCACCGCGCCGACCGCGGACTTCGCCTGCGCCACGGCGGTGTCGAACAGCGCCGTCCCGGCGGTGAGGGTGCGCCGGAACGCCTCCTCCTCGGCGTAGGCGATCCCGGAGATCCGGGCGAAGTCGGTGGCCAGCTCGGGGTAGCTGCCGCTCATCGCATCCCGGGAGACCGGCAGCAGCTCGGGGAGGGTGGCGTCCTCCACACCCAGCAGCTTCATCGACCGCACGGCGCGGCGCAGCAGCCGGCGCAGCACGTAACCGGCGCCCTCGTTGCCCGGGCTGACCCCGTCGCCGATCAGCATCAGGCCGCTGCGCACGTGGTCGGCGACCACGCGCAGCCGGACGTCCGCCTCGTGGTCGCGGCCGTAGGTGACCCCGGCCAGCTCCGCGGCGCGGCGGAGCACCGGGGCGACCTCGTCGATCTCGTACATGTTGTCGACGCCCTGCAGCAGGAACGCCACCCGCTCCAGGCCCATCCCGGTGTCGTTGTTCTTGTTCGGCAGCTCGCCCAGGATCGGGAAGTCCTTGCCCTCCCCCGGGCCCCGCTCGTACTGCATGAAGACCAGGTTCCAGATCTCCAGGAACCGGTCGCCCGCGCGGTCGACAGCCGGGCCGCCGTCCGGACCGAACCCGGGGCCCCGGTCGACGTAGATCTCCGAGCACGGCCCGGCCGGCCCCTGCGCGCCGGTGGACCAGTAGTTGTCCTCCATGCCCAGCCGCTGGATGCGCTCCTTGGGCAGCCCGGCGATCCGGTGCCAGGCGTCGGCCGCCTCGTCGTCGTCCAGGTAGACGGTGACCCAGATCTTCTCCGGGTCGAAGCCCAGCCCGCCGTCCTCCACCCGCCCGGTGACCAGCTCCCAGGCGTACTGGATCGCCTCGGCCTTGAAGTAGTCGCCGAAGGAGAAGTTGCCGTTCATCTGGAAGAACGTGCCGTGCCGGGTGGTCTTGCCCACCTCCTCGATGTCGAGGGTGCGCACGCACTTCTGCACGCTCGTGGCCCGCGGGTAGGGCGCGGGCTCGCGGCCGGTCAGGTACGGGATGAACGGCACCATTCCGGCCACGGTGAACAGCAGCGACGGGTCCGGTGACACCAGCGAGGCGCTGGGGACGACGGTGTGGCCACGCTGCTCGAAGTGGTCGAGGAAACGGCGGCGGATCTCAGCGGTCTGCATCAGGCTCGGTCTCGGCTCAGGCGGGCGCTGCAGCAGGCTGGTGGAGGTCGGGTCCTGCCCGCAGCGCGGGGTGGTGGGTGGTCGGGCTCAGCTGTCCGCTGCGTGGGCACCGCGGCGGCCGGGCAGAGCTGCTGCCTCCGACCGGGTGGGCAGCGGCGCGTCCAGGCCGGTGCCGGCCCGCAGCTCGTCCTCCCGCGCGGACGCGGCGGCGCGGACGTCGGCGCCGAAGTCGCCGATCGCCTCGGCCAGGTCGCGCAGGCCGTCGGCCAGCTGACCGGCCATGCTCTGCGGCGTGAGCCGCTCGGCGGCCTGGCTCAGCTTGCGGACGACGAGAACCCCGATGGTCACGCCCATCGTCAACCAGAACAGCCGGCGCATCAGGCGGCCCGCCGGGAGGAACGGCGGGCGCGGCGCTCGGCCTTACGGGTGGCCTCCGCGTCGGCGAGGGCCTGGCCCTCGCGCTTCTTCCTGGCGGCGCTGCGCACGCCGTAGCTGAAGGCGGCGACCTTGATCAGCGGGCTGCCGAGCGTGGCGGCGAAGACGCTGGTGAGCGCGGCGACGTTGCTCGAGACGTTCGCGGCGTTACCGGTGATGTCGTCGACCCGCTCGAGGTTGGCGTTCACGTGGTTGACCGTCGTCGACGCCTGGCTCAGGATCGGCTGGCTCTGCTCCCGGACCTGCCGGATGGTCAGCGTCGCCTCGTCCAGGGTGCGGCCGAGCTTCAGCAGCGGCACCGCCAACAGGAGGACCAGCAGCACCAAGGCGAGGGCTGCGACCAGCCCGGCCCACTCTCCTGCGGACACGCGTGCACTCCTCTGGTCAGACTTCTCGTCGCTGGTCGTCGCGGCCGGGGCTCCGGCCGGTGTGGCAACACTAGCCGCGGGGGTCGACGCCCGTCGTCGACTTGCGGCGGAGGGGCCTCAGCCCCGCCGGCGGATGATCGCCCGGAGCTTGGCCAGCCGGGTGGAGATCGCCGCCTCCACGCCGCGGTTGGTCGGCCGGTAGTAGTCGCGGCCGACCAGCGCGTCGGGCGGGTACTGCTGCGGGACGACGCCGTCGGGGTGAGCGTGCGGGTAGACGTAGGTCTTGCCGTGGCCGAGCTTCGTCGCCCCGGCGTAGTGGGCGTCACGCAGCCCGGCCGGCACCGGGCCGGCCAGGCCGGCGCGCACGTCGGCCACCGATTCGCTCATCGCCGTGGTGACGGCGTTGGACTTGGGTGCGGTGGCCAGGTGGACGACCGCGTGGGCCAGCGGGAAGTGTCCCTCGGGCATGCCGATGAAGGCGACCGCGTCGGCGGCGGCGACCGCGGTGAGCAACGCGGTGGGGTCGGCCATGCCGATGTCCTCGCTGGCGGAGATGACCAGCCGGCGGGCGATGAACCGCGGGTCCTCCCCCGCCTCCACCATCCGGGCCAGGTAGTGCAGGGCCGCGTCGACGTCGCTGCCCCGGATGCTCTTGATCAGCGCGCTGGCGACGTCGTAGTGCTGGTCGCCCTGCCGGTCGTAGCGCACCGCCGCCTGGGCGACCGCGGTCTCCAGCGTCGCCAGGTCCAGCACGCCCGAGCCGACCGCCCGGGCCGCCCCGGCGCCGCTCTCCAGCGCGGTGAGCGCCTTGCGGGCGTCCCCGCCGGCCACCCGGAGCAGGTACTCCTCGGCCTCCTCGGTGAGCGAGACCGCGCCGTCCAGTCCGCGGTCGCTGGTCAGTGCCCGGCGCAGCACGGCGCGGAGGTCGTCGTCGCTCAGTGGCTGCAGGGCCAGCACGAGGCTGCGCGAGAGCAGCGGGCTGACCACGGAGAAGAACGGGTTCTCGGTGGTGGCCGCGATCAGGGTGAGGATCCGGTGCTCGACCGCGGAGTGCAGCGAGTCCTGCTGGGTCTTGGAGTTGCGGTGCACGTCGTC
>JAOPUQ010000275.1 GCA_025963425.1 Modestobacter sp.
GCCGGACCGTCGGACGCCAGCCCCACCGTGATGCCCCGCCGGTGCATCACGGGGACCGGGGCGAACCCGGAGCCCAGGTAGAGGTTGGAGCACGGGTTGTGCGACACCTTGGTGTCGGTCTCCCGGAGCAGATCCAGGTCCAGGTCGTCGACCTGCACGCAGTGCGCGGCCACCAGGTCCGGCCCCAGGAGCCCGGTCTCGGCCGCGAACGGCACGTCCCGCATGCCGAACCGCCGCACCGACTCCTCGACGTCGAACGGGGACTCCGACAGGTGCATGGTGATCAGTGCGCCGGTGCGGTCGGCCAGCGCCCGGGTCTCACGCAGCGTCGCCTCGTCGACCGTCCAGCTCATGCACGGTGCCAGCCCCACGGTGACCCGCGACCCGGGCCGGTTCCACACTCCGATCAGCCGCTCCGCGTCGGCCAACGCGGCGTCCAACGGCTGGATGAGCTCGGCCGGTGCCCCCACGTCCTCCCCCGTCGTCATGTAGCCGCGCGCCATCACGCCGCGGATGCCGACGTCGGACATCGCCGAGGCGACCGCATCGCCCAGGCCGGCGCGTGGATGCACGTACATGAAGTCGAGCAGCGTCGTCGTCCCGGTGGTCAGCGCCTCCGCACACCCGTGCAGCGCCCCGGCGTAGCAGTCCTCCTGCGTCAACTGCACCGCCGAGGGCCCGGTCATGGTGAGGAACCAGTCCGACAGCACCCGGTCGTCGCCGAGCCCCTTGAGCAGGGTCTGGAACAGGTGGGTGTGGGTGTTGACGAACCCCGGCAGCACCAGGCGGCCCCGGCAGTCGACGACGTCCGCGCCGGGGTGCGCGGCCAGCACCTCCGCCGACGGGGCGACGGCCAGGATCGCGCCGTCGGACGAGAACGCCACCGCGCCGTCCTCGAGCACACGGCGGGAGGCGTCCATCGTCACGACGGTCGCACCCGAGAGGACGGTGACGGTCACGTCGCCGCGCCCGCACGCTCGGCGGTGGCGCTCTGCTCGAGGAGCTCCCACACCACGGAGGGCTTGAGCGGTGTCCGGGTCACCCGGACGCCGTCCAGGTGC
Organism: Modestobacter sp.; assembly: GCA_025963425.1. Classification (GTDB taxonomy): domain Bacteria; phylum Actinomycetota; class Actinomycetes; order Mycobacteriales; family Geodermatophilaceae; genus Modestobacter. The sequence continues at coordinate 1,062 of JAOPUQ010000275.1, forward strand.
TCGATCGCGTCGGCGACGGCGTTGGCCACCGCGGTGTGTCCGCCGATCGCACCGCCCTCGCCCATCCCCTTGACACCCAGCGGGTTGAGCGCGGTCTTCGTCTCCACGTGCCCGATCTCGACGTCGGGCACGTCGAGGCTGCCGGGCATGAGGTAGTCCATGAAGGACGTGGACTGGGGCTGGCCGTCGGGGGCGTACACCAGCTCCTCCATCAGGGCACCGCCCAGCCCCTGGGCGACACCGCCGACGATCTGCCCCTCGGCGTTGCGCGGGTTGATGATCGTGCCGGCGTCGTTCACGACGACGTAGCGCGTGATCGTGGTGTAGCCGGTCTCCGGGCTGATCTCGGCCTCGGCGATGTGGATGCCGTAGGAGTAGGGCGCGGCCATGTTCTCGAAGTACTGGGTCGACTCGAGGTCCGGCTCCATCCCTTCCGGCCGGTCCCCGCCCGGGCTCGCGGCGGCCGCGATCTCCGGCCAGCTCACCCGCGACGACGGGACGCCCCGGACGGAGGCGTACCCGTCCTCGAGCACCAGGTCGGTCGGGTCGGCCTCCAGCAGGTGCGCAGCCAGGGCCAGGGCCTTCTCCCGCACCTTCGTCGCGGCCATCACCACCGCGGTTCCGGCCATGACCGCGTTCCGGCTGGCATAGTTGCCCATGCCGTGCGCCATCCGACCGGTGTCGCCGAACACCACATAGATGGAGTCGAGCGGGACCTGGAGCTCGTCGGCGGCGATCTGGGCCAGCATCGTTCCGGTGCCCTGGCCCTGCGGCGCGGCACCGGAATTGACGGTCACCTCCCCGGTGGGGTCCACCCGCACGCTGCCGCCCTCGAACGGGCCGGTGCCGCTGAGCTGGTGATAGACGCAGATGCCCAGGCCGATGAGCCGCCCCTCCTCCCGGGCCGCCAGCTGCCGCGCGGCGAAGCCGGCGTAGTCGACCATGCCCAGCGCCTTCTCGAACGCCGCCGGAAAGCTGCCGCTGTCCAGGACGACGGCGGCCTCCAACGAGACCAGGCCGGTGTCGTAGGGGAGCTCCTCGGGGGTCAGCAGGTTCCTGCGGCGTAGCTCGGCGCGGTCCATGCCCAGTTCCCGGGCCGCGATGTCGAGCAGGCGTTCGCGGGCGAACGTCGCCTCGGGTGCGCCGGCGCCCCGGTAGGCCGAGGCGGGAGCCTTGTTCGTGGACGCGCAGACCGCCTCCACCCGGAAGGCGGGAACGCGGTAGATGCCGGCGAGGCTCGTCCCGGCAAGGGACGCGTTCACCAGTCCGAGCGGGCGCTGGTAGGCGCCGCAGTCGGTGATGTGCCGGGCCCGCAGGCCGAGGATCGTCCCGTCGTCGCGCAGGGCGATCTCCACCTCGTGGATCTGCTCGCGTGAGTGGGCGATGGTCAGGAAGTGCTCGTTGCGGTCCTCGATCCACTTCACCGGCCGGCCGACCCGGCCGGCGGCGAAGGGCACCAGGAAGTCCTCGGGGTAGAAGTCGGCCTTGATGCCGAATCCGC
>JAOPUQ010000312.1 GCA_025963425.1 Modestobacter sp.
GGGCGGCCAGCCCCTCGGCGACGTGCCGGCCGATACCGGCCGAGGCGCCGGTGACCAGCGCGACCGTTCCGGCCAGCGGCCGCTCAGCCACGGAGCACCGCCCCGGTGGCCGCCGCCGCGGCCGACACCGCGCCCTCGAAGGCCGCCCGGGCCTCCTCGCCGGTCAGCGTGCGGTCGGGGGCGCGGAAGGTGAACGCGTACGCCAGCGACCGCTGCCCCGCGGGCACCGGGCTGCCGGTGTAGACGTCGAAGAGCCGCAGGTCCTCCAGCAGCTCGCCGGTCCCCCGGGTCAGGGCCTCCCGGACGGCGGCCTCGGGCTGCTCGGCCGGCACCAGCAGGGCGGCGTCCATGTGCACCGGCGGGAAGCCGGACACGCGCGGCCCCACGGGGACCGGGGCGGGCGGCAGCGCGTCGACGTCCAGCTCCATCGCGCAGGTGCGGGCGGGCAGCTCCAGCGCCGCGCACACCCGCGGGTGCAGCTCACCGGCGTACCCGACGACCGCATCGCCCACGACGAGCTCCGCGCACCGGCCGGGGTGCCACGGCGCGCGCTCGCCCGCCCGCACGGTCAGCTCGATCCCGGACGCGGCGGCCACCACGCGGGCGGCCTGCACGGCGTCGGCCCAGACGGCCGGCCGGCCCGGCCCCCACCAGCCGCGCGGCTCGCGGTTGCCGGTCAGCACGACGCCCACGTGCCAGGGCTGCGGCGGAACGGCGCCCAGCAGCGCGGCGAGGACGTCGTCGTCCGGACGGCGGTCGACACCGGGCACCGGCGCCTGCGTGCGTGCGCCACCGGGGAAGACCACGCCGTGCTCGAACACCGCCAGGTCGCGCTGACCGCGGGACAGGTTGCGCGCCAGGGTGGCCAGCAGGCCGGGCAGCAACGTCGTCCGCAGCGCCGGGGCCTCCTCCGACAGGGGGTTGCGCAGGACGGTCAGCGCGCGCCGGTCGTCGTCCTCGGGCAGGCCGAGGGCGTCCAGGACCGCGGCCCCCAGGAAGGGATAGGACGGCGCCTCGACGTAGCCGGCGTCGGCCAGCGCCCGGCCGATGCTGCGCCGGCGGCGCTGGCGCTCGGTGAGCCCGCGACCGGGCGGCGCGGTCGGCAGCACGGAGGGGATCTCGTCGAAGCCGACGAAGCGGACGACCTCCTCGACCAGGTCGGCCGGGTCGGTCAGGTCCCCGCGCCAGGACGGTGGGGTGACCGCCAGCCGCTCGCCGTCGGCCTCCACCGTGGCACCGATCGCCCGGAGCACGTCGGCGACCTGCCCCGGTGGGTAGGCGACCCCGGCGATCCGGCCGGGCAGCCCGGCGTCGATCGTGATGACCGGCCGCGGACCGCGCACGTCGAGGTCGACCGGTCCGCCGACCACCCGGGCGCCGCCGTGCTCGGCGAGCAGCGCCGCGGCACGGGCCAGGGCCACCACCGTCACGTCGGGGTCGGTGCCGCGCTCGAAGCGCTTGGCCGCCTCGCTGGGCAGCTTGTGCCGTCGCACGGCCCGCGAGATGCCGGTGGGCTCCCAGTGGGCCGCCTCCAGCAGCACCGCGTGGGTGCGGTCGCCGATCTCGGTGGTCGCCCCGCCCATCACGCCGGCCAGCCCGATCGGGCCGGACTCGTCGGCGATCAGCAGGTCGTCGCAGGTGAGGACCCGGTCCACGCCGTCCAGCGTGGTCAGCCGCTCCCCCGCCGCGGCCCGCCGGACGGTGATCGGGCCGGTCAGGGTGTCACGGTCGAAGGCGTGCATCGGCTGGCCCAGCTCGAGCATCACGTAGTTGGTGACGTCGACGGCCAGCGAGATGCTCCGGACGCCGCACTGGGCCAACCGGCGGCGCAGCTCCCACGGGCTCGGCGCGGTGGGGTCCAGCCCCTCCAGGGCGATCATCGAGAAGCGGTCGCACCGCGCGGGGTCGGCGACCGTGACGGCCCAGCCGGGCGCGCCGGACCAGGCCGGCGGGGTGAGCGCGGCCGGGTCGTGCCACGCGACGCCCAGGGCGGCGCCGAGGTCGCGGGCGATCCCCCGCAGCGACATCGCGTAGCCGCGGTCGGGGGTTACCTCGAGGTCGAACACGACGTCGTCGGTGCCCACCACCGGGGCCGCCGGCGTGCCGGGAACCAGCCGCCCGGCGTCGGCGTCCCCGTGGCCCAGCACCAGGATCCCGCTGTGGTCCTCCCCCACGCCCAGCTCGCGGGAGGAGCAGATCATCCCGTCGGAGACGTGGTCGTAGGTCGTGCGGGCGGCGATGACGAAGCCACCGGGCAGCACGGCCCCGGGCAGCGCGACGGCGACCAGGTCGTCGACGGCGAAGTTGCGGGCGCCGCAGACGATGCCGCGCGGCTGCTCCTCGCCCACGTCGACCTGGCAGTACCGGATCGGCTTCTTGAAGCTGGTGAGCTCCTCGATCTCCAGCACCCGGCCGACGACCAGCGGACCGGTGAGCTGCGGTGGGCGGTGCACCTCCTCGACCTCCAGGCCGAGGCCGACGAAGGCCGCGTCGAGCTCCTCGACCGTCGTCCCCGTCGGGATGTCGACGAGCTCGTTCAGCCAGCTGACCGGGACCTTCATCGATTCACTCCCCCGCTGCTCCGCAGCCCGTTCGCTCCGCTCCTCGTTCGCTGGCCCGCACTGCGATGCTCACTCACTGGCCCACTCCGAACGCACTCGTGAAGCGGACGTCGCCCTCGACGATGTCGCGCATGTCGCCGACCCCGGAGCGGAACTGCAGGGCGCGCTCGATGCCCATGCCGAACGCGAAGCCGGTGTACTCCTCCGGGTCGATGCCGCAGGCGGTGAGCACCCGCGGGTTGACCATGCCGCAGCCACCCCACTCGACCCACCGGGGCCCGTCTCGGTGCTCGGGGAACCAGACGTCGAACTCCGCCGAGGGCTCGGTGAAGGGGAAGAAGTGCGGGCGCCAGCGGGTGCGCGCGTCGGCGCCGAAGAGCTGGCGGGCCAGGTGGTCCAGCGTGCCGCGCAGGTGGGCCATGGTCAGCCCCCGGTCGACGGCCAGCCCCTCGACCTGGTGGAAGACCGGGGTGTGCGTCGCGTCGAGCTCGTCGGTCCGGTACACCCGGCCGGGCGCGACGACGTAGATCGGCGGCCGGCGCTCGAGCATCGTGCGGGCCTGCACCGGGCTGGTGTGCGTGCGCAGCACCAGGCCGGAGTCCTCCGGCGCGACGAAGAAGGTGTCGGCCAGCGACCGGGCCGGGTGGTCCGGACCGGTGTTCAGGGCGTCGAAGTTCAGCCACTCCGCCTCCAGCTCGGGACCCTCGGCGACCTCGTAGCCCATCCCGACGAAGATGTCGGCGATGCGCTCGGTGAGCGTCGTGAGCGGGTGCCGGGCGCCGAGCGGGGTCCGGTCCCAGGGCAGCGTGACGTCGACCCGCTCCTCGGCGAGCACCCGCGCGTCCCGCTCGGCCTCGAGCTCGGCCAGCCGCTGGGCGTAGGCCTCGGTGACGGCGGTGCGCGCGGCGTTCACCCGCTTACCGGCGTCGGAGCGGGCAGCCGGCGGCAGTGCACCGAGCTCGCGGCGGGCCAGCAGCACCGGGGCCCGGTCACCGAGGTGCGCGGGCCGGACGGCGGCCAGCGCCTCCAGGTCACCGGCCCCGGCGAAGGCCTCGATCGCCGCGCTCACCGCGGACTCGAGGGCCTCCGCGGACAGCGCGGCGACCTGCTTGGGGTCATAGGGGTCGTTGGCGCCAGACACGAGAGGCCATTCTGCCCGGGCGCGGACGCACCGCGCGCCCGGGCTCCGGCTCAGCCGCCGGTGGCGTCCAGCAGCTCGACCGGGAACGGCGGGCGGTCCAGCCCACGGAGCCTGGTGTTGCCCCACACGTCGTGCTCGGTGACCTCGGCCCGGGCGCTGCCGTGCGGCGTGGTCACGAGCACCTCGGTGCGCAGCGGCAGCCGGGCGGCCACCCGGCCGGCCCACACGGTGCGCCCGGCCAGCGGATCGAACCGGGAGACCAGGTGTACCGCGGCGGCGAGCTCGGCACCGCCGGCCGGTGCCACCGTCGCCGGGCCGGCGTAGCCCTCGGGTTCCTCGTGCTCGGTCACCGTCGTCCTCCCTCGGGTGGCAGCAGGGCGGCCAGTCCGCCCCAGGCGAGTGCGGTCAGCTGGTCGACCAGCTCCGGGGCGGGCACCGGCGTGGTGTTCGACCACCAGTGCGCGGTCAGCTGCACCATGCCCACGACCCCGTAGGCCCACGTGGTCGCCGGGGCGGGCGGCAGGCCGGCCGCGCTCAGCCGCTCCCCCATCACCCACGCCAGCGCCTCGGCCACCTCCCGCTCGGTGGCGGCCACCAGGTCGGCCCGGCCGGCCCGCCCGGCGTGGGCGTAGGCGAAGCGGTAGAGCGCCGGCTCGTCCTCCACCAGCTGGACGAAGGCGGCGATGACGGCGCGCAGCCGCTCCCGGTCGCCGGGGTGGTCGCGGGCCAGCTCGCCCAGCAGCCGGGGCAGCAGGACCTCGGCCGACACCCGGTCCAGGACGGCGTCGACCAGCTCGTCCTTGTCGCTGAAGTAGCGGTAGATGACGGTCTTGGAGACCCCGGCCGCGCGGGCGACGTCCTCCACGGCGAACTCGGGGCCGGCCAGCCGGACGGCCTCGACCGCGGCGACCACGAGGTCGGCGCGGCGCGCGCGGCGGTGCTCGGTCCAGCGCGACCGCCGTCCGTCGCCCGTCGGCGGAGCCGGTGTGACCTGTTGCATGTGCACGACGGTAACAGTTAACGTCCGGCACAGGCACTGCTGACCGCCGCACAATCGGGGACGAAGGAGTTCGCCATGGCGACCACGCTGACCAGCGACAGAGGCACCACCCAGACGAAGGCACGGGTGGACCGGCAGGAGATCTCGGCCCGGCTGCTGCGGTCCTCGGCGAAGAAGTCCTACGACCCGGTGGTCGACATCGACTGGGACGCCGAGGTCCCCGCGGACCTGTACGGCCTGTCGCCGGAGTGGTCCTCGCTGTACGGCACGCCGCTGTGGGACGAGATGACCGACGAGCAGCGGATCACCCTCACCGTGCACGAGTACTGCTCGATCTCCGGCGTCGGCATCTGGTTCGAGGTGCTGCTCATGCAGCTGGTGCTCCGTGACGTCTACGGCGACGACCCGGCCCAGCCGCACTTCCAGTGGGCGCTGACCGAGATCGCCGACGAGTGCCGGCACTCGGTGATGTTCGCCCGGACGGCGGAGAAGTTCGGCGCGCCGTCCTACCAGCCCTCGGCGAAGGTGCTCCGGCTCGGGAAGACGTTCGCCGCCAAGGGCGACGGGCCGGCCGCCTACGCCGCGATCCTGGTGGCCGAGGAGATCCTGGACATCTTCCAGCGCGACCTGATGAAGGACGAGCGCGTGCAGCCGCTCACCCGGGCGACCAGCCAGATCCACGTGGTCGAGGAGGCGAGGCACATGCGCTTCGCCCGTGAGGAGATCGTGCGCCGCACCCCGTCGCTGAACCGCTGGCAGCTGCACCGCCACCGCACGGTCGTGGCCACCGTCGCCGCGATGGTCGCCGACAACCTGATCCAACCCGGGGTCTACGCCGCCGCCGGCCTGGACGTCGACCGCGCCGTGGCCGCCGCCCGGGCCAACGAGCACTACGCAGCCAAGCTCCGCGACGCCACCACCGGCCTGGTCGACTTCCTCCGCGGGGTCGGGCTGATCGGCGGGACGTCGGAGAAGCTCTGGAAGCGTGCCCGCCTGATCTGAGCCCGGTCGGGCTTTCGGTACCGGAAGCCCGGGGCTTTCGGTACCGAAAGCCCGCTGGGGCTCAGCCCTGGGCGAGCTGGGTGGCGTAGAGGCAGATCGCGGCGGCGACGGAGAGGTTGAGGCTCTCCGCCCGGCCGCGCATCGGAATGCGGATCCGCGCGTCGGCGGCGGCCGCCAGCGCCGGGTCCAGCCCGCGCGCCTCGTTGCCGAACAGCCACAGCACCGGCGCGGCCAGCAACCCCTCGCCGGCGGCCTCGTCGAGGGCCACCTCGCCTCCGCCGTCGGCGGCCAGCACGGTCATCCCGGCGGCCTGCACCTGCGGCAGCAGCTCCGCCAGCGGCGCGCTGCGCACGACGTCGACGTGGAAGAGGCTGCCGGCGCTGCTGCGCACCACCTTGCCGTTGTAGGGGTCGGCGGAGCCGGCCCCGAAGACGACCGCACCGGCACCGCAGGCATCCGCGGTCCGCAGCACCGTGCCGGCGTTGCCCGGGTCGGCCAGCCCGGCCAGTGCGACGGCCAGCCGGGGCGGGTCGGCGGCCAGCGAGGAGGCCGGTACGTCGCGCAGCGGGCACACGGCGACCAGTCCCTGCGGGGTCACCGTCTCCGACAGCGAGGCGGCGGCCCGCTCGGTGACCAGGTGCACCGGCACGCGGGTGCCGGCCAGCAGCTCGCGGTGCGCGGTGGCGGCGGCCTCGGTGACGAAGAGCTCCCGGACGGCGCCGGGGTCCCCGAGCGCCTCGGCCAGCGCCTCGCTGACCGCCTGCCGCCCCTCGGCGAGGAACGCGCCGGCATCGTCCCGGCCGCTGCGCCTGGTCAGCTTGCGGGCCGCCGCGACGCGGGCCGATCGCTCGGTGAGCAGCTCGGTCACCGGCGCTCCTCCCCTTCGTGGTGGACGTGGACAGACAGCGACGCCGTCGCCGGCGGGTCCAGGAGACCCGTCGGCGACGGCGTCGGGAGGTGCTGTGGGGCTTCCGATCAGGCGGCAGCGGCGCCGGTCGCCTCGGGGTGCGCGACGAGCGCGGCCCGGGCGGACTCCACCAGCGCGGCGAAGGCAGCCGGCTCGCTGACGGCGAGCTCGGCCAGGACCTTGCGGTCCAGCTCGATGCCGGCCAGCTTGAGGCCCTGCATGAACCGGTTGTAGGTCATGTCGTTGGCGCGGGCCGCGGCGTTGATGCGGGTGATCCACAGCTTGCGGAAGTCACCCTTGCG
>JAOPUQ010000314.1 GCA_025963425.1 Modestobacter sp.
GAGCCGGCCGATCCGTCGACGCCGGCGGTGTTCGAGGTCTCACGTGCCGTCTCCGCCTGCTGGCCGGCGTCGCAGCCGGCCAGCATCCCGCAGAGCAGGCCGGCGGCGAGAATCACGAGCTGCGGCCGCCACCCGCCCGTGGCGAAGGAGGGGCGGGGGGCGCCGCGCGCCAGGTGCCGCCGGGTCGTGGGTCTGGTCATCCGAACCTCCTGGAGTCGGGGCCGGCTGCTGCCGGTCCACGCTGCTGGGCACGTCCTCGTGACCGGCGCCCGCCCGGTCACTCGCCGTCCACCACCTGGGGCCGGTGGGCGGAGGCATCCGGACCCAGGAGGAGCTCGTAGACCACCGAGCCGGCGACGGTCTCCTCCTCGAGCAGGTGCCTGGTCAGGCTGTCGAGCGCCGCGCGGTGGTGGGTCAGCAGCTCGGTGGCGCGTGCCTCGGCGTCCCGGAGCAGCCGCGCGACCTCGTCGTCCACCTGCCTCTGGGTGGCCTCCGCGTACGGCCGGCCGAGCCCCGTCGTGTCGAGCTGGGTCGCCGCCGGGAGCGGGTAGGCGACGGGCCCGAGCTCTGCGGAGAAGCCGTACTCGCGGACCATCCGGACGGCGAGCTGCGTGGCGCCCGCGAGGTCGTCCGCGGCGCCGGTGGAGGCCTCGCCGAACACGAGCAGCTCCGCCACCCGCCCGGCCACCCGGATGGCCAGCGAGTCCAGGAGGTAGCTCTCCGAGTACAGCCGCCGGTCGTCCTCCGGCAGCTGATGCGTCGCGCCGAGCGCCATGCCGGCCGGCAAGATGGTGATCTTGGCGACCGGGTCGCCGGTCGGGGACAGGGCCGCGACCAGGGCGTGGCCGCTCTCGTGCACCGCCACGGTCCGCTGCTCCTGCGGCAGCAGGGCGGTTGAGTCCTCCCGCCGGCCCAGGATCAGCCGGTCGCGTGCCTCGTCGAAGTCGACCCGCCGCACGTCCACGCGATCGGCGCGAGCCGCGCGCAGGGCGGCCTCGTTCACCAGGTTGGCCAGGTCCGCACCACTGAACCCGGCCGTGCCGCGCGCCACGATGCCCAGGTCGACGTCGGCGGCCAGCTGCTTGCCATGCACGTGCACGGCCAGGATCCGCTGCCGGTCGCGCAGGTTGGGCAGGGGCACGGTGACCTGCCGGTCGAACCGGCCCGGCCGCAGCAGCGCCTGGTCCAGGACCTCGGGGCGGTTCGTGGCGGCGATGACGACGATCGAGCCGTTGCCGGTGAAGCCGTCCATCTCGGAGAGCAGCTGGTTGAGCGTCTGCTCGCGTTCGTCGTTCGTGCCGCCGGTCCCGGTAACCGCCCGGCGGGCGCCGATGGCGTCGATCTCGTCGATGAACACGATGGCCGGGGCGTCGCGGCGGGCCTCGGCGAACAGGTCGCGCACCCGGGACGCACCCAGCCCGACGAAGACCTCGACGAAGCTGCTCCCCGTGACGGCGAAGAACGGCACGCTGGCCTCGCCGGCCACCGCCCGGGCCAGCAGCGTCTTGCCGGTACCGGGGGGCCCGACCAGCAACAGCCCCCGGGGACCTTGCGCGCCGGCGCGCCGGTACCGCTCGGGGTGCTGCAGGTAGTCGACGACTTCGTGCACCTCCTGCTTGGCGCCCTCGTAGCCCGCGACGTCGCCGAAGCGCGTCGTCGGCCGCTCTGCCTCGGTGACCCGCGACTTGGTGCGCATGAGCCCACCCAGTCCCCCGCCGCCGCCGAGCGTCCGCTGGGCCCGCCTGCCCAGCCACCAGAAGGCCCCGACCAGCAGCAGCGTCGGCAGCACCGCGAGCGCGAGCTGGCCGAGCGTGTTGCTCTGCTCGTAGGCGCTGACGTGCACCCCGGCCGCCTCCAGCTTGGTGGCCAGGTCGTCGGTCGTGAGTGCCCATGGTGGCGCCTGGCTCGTGAACTGCCGCCCGTCGGCGAGCGTGCCGCTCAACCCGCCGGTGCCGCTCACCGCGACGCTGGCCACGTCGTGCTTCGACACGTCGGTGAGGAACGTGCTGTATGCCAGCGCCGTCGCGTGCGACGAGCTCACGAGGTCCGGTCCGAAGAACAGGGCGAGATAGAGGACGACGGCCAGCAGCGCCAGCCACGGCCGATTCCGGCGGGTCGGCCCAGGCGACGGCCGGGGCGCGCGCGGATCGTCCTCCACCGAGGGGGTGGGGCGGCGCGCGGTGCCGACCGCGCGGTGCCGGTCGGGGGGACGCGGATGGAGGCGCATGGGTTCTCTCCCGCTGGGGTGGTGGGCGGCCTGCGCCGCGCAGTTCCCGGCGCGGCGCCCCGTGCCCCGTGAGCTTCGCGTCGAGGCGCGGCTCGGCCATCGCGGCCAGCACCCGTCTCGAGGGCCCGCTAGCGGGAATACGCCTGCACCGCCGGCCGCCCGCGCCATGTCGCTGCACGGTCCCGGGCCCGAGCGGCCTACCGCGCCGTGTCGGGGACCACGACGGCGAAGCCCACGGTGACGAGGCCGAAGACCACCGCGGTGACCGCGAGAGCCGTGGGAAGACCCGCGTGGAGGATGAGCACGCCTCCGAGCAGGGCGCCCGCGAGCAAGGCCACGACCGAGGCGATCCGCCGCACCGGTCGCGGGTTCGACCCGCCGGCGAAGGAAGAATCGGCCGCCAGACCGGTGAGGGTCTGGGTCAGCACGGTGGTCGTCAGGTCGGGGATCGCCAGGCGCCGGGCGGTGGCGTTCTGGATGCCCATCGCGGTGCCCAGAAGGGCCAGGAGGACGAGCCGGGACGGGCCATCCGGTCGCAGCGCACCGGCGACCGTGGCGGCGGCCGCGGCGCCGACCAGGACCGTCTGGGCCGCGGATCCGGTGGACAACCACAGATGCCTGTGCCGGCTGGACGCGACGGCCCACCGGCCGCCGGCACCGGCGCCGGCGAGGAACCCGGCGACCGCTGTCAGCGACGCGGCGATCGAGAGGCCGGTGGCGCCGGACAGTGCGAAGCCCAGCAGGGCCACGTTGCCGGTCACGTTGGCCACGAAGACGTGCCCCACTCCGAGATAGCTCACCGCGTCGACCAGACCGGTCGCGCCGGTCAGCGCGATCAGGAGTGCCCGGAGGGCGGGCGACGGGGAGCCGGCGGGGGCGGGCTGCACCACCCGGGCGCGGCCCCGGTACTGCCCAGGCTGGGCGTCCGCGGCCTCAGGCACGCGAGCCTGCGCCGGCCGATGCCCTCCGGGAGGACTCCACCCCGACGTCGCCCTCCGCCCCGATCGCTGCGGGCACGCTCAGCACCACGGCGACCACGAGCCCGACCGCGGCCACCCACGTCCGCGGGGACCCCAGGGGCGAAGGCGCGGCACCGGTGTCATGGGCCGGCTCGCTGCCGCGCTGCGGCCGCTGCGGCCGCCCCGGGCGCACACGGTCACCAGGGACAGCGCCGTCGCACCGATGATCACGAAGTCGGCAACGTTCCAGTAGGGAAGTCCCAGGTTCCAGCAGGGAAGTCCCAGGGGGATGAAATCGACGGCTCCACGGACGCTGCCCGGTGCGGTCATGGTGTGCATCCCCAGACGGTCGAGCAGATTGCTGCTCCAGCCGCCGATCATCAGGGCCCCGGTCACGAGGCCCAGGGCGCGACGCGGGCGGCGCACCAGGATGAATCCGGCGAGGCCCAACAGCCCGACGTTCAGGAGGTCGAGCAGCGGGCCCGACACCGGCCCCGAGAACCACCCGCTGACCGGCCGCCCGATGAGCCAGGTACCCCCGGCGTTGATGATGGCCTCGGGGGCGTATCTCCAGCCCCACCACTTGGTGGTCTGGTCCGGCAGGACCACCGCGGCCACCAGCCCGAGCGCCATCAGGCGCTGCCGCGGTTCCGTGTCGGTGGCCGCGTCGTCTCCCTCCGCAGTGGGCGCCCGGGTCAACGCGTGCGTGAGGTGGGTCATCCGCTCTCCTTGACCCAGACCCGTCGCGCGCTCGGACGGTGGGAGATCCGGGGCAACCGGACGCGGGCATCGAGGCGATCGCCGGTCAGCACCGGAGGTAACCAGCGGCCGCGTACATGTCCAGCAACGCGTCGATCCGGCCGCGGGCCTCCGTGACGGCGGCACGGTTGCCCGGCGTGTCCTTGCACGTCTGCTGGAGCCGGGCCTCGGCGAGTTCGCTGCAGGCCGTGGAGAAGTCCAGGCCCAGGACGTCTTCCAGACTGTCGACGGTGGTGATCACGATGGTTCCCGAGGTCATGACGTTCCCTCCTGTGTGCCGGGACCCGTGGTCCGCAGCGCTGGTGTGCAGCAGCACCATCGCCGGGGCATCGGGGCCGGGACATCGCGGCCAGCAGCAGTCCGCGGACGGGGCTGACCGCACCACCGGATTCCTGCCTACCGGTTCCTGCTGGCCACCACGGACGACGGCCGGCACCCTGCCCCGGCTGTCCGGCAGCGCGACGGTGCGGGCCGGTGGGTCCGCGGCATCCTCCCTGCCCGTCGGTGCCCCTCCGGCTGACCGGTAGCCGACGCCTCACGCTGGCCGGTATCGCGATGTGCCGTCTCCCTGGGCGACGCGAGGAGCCGCCTCGAGCAAGGCTGGGCGTCACCCCGGCCGCAGGCCGTCCGGAGTGCCCCTTCGGCCGGCGGTCTCTTCGCGCACCGGCACCGCCTGCCATCAGCACCGAGGAGGACCGCATGGCACGGAAGACCGACCTCGCGAGCACACCACCGGGTGTGGGCGCCGCGGACCGTCGCGGACGGCCAGCGGTGGCCGAGCACGAGCCCGCCGTGCCGCTCCCGCCCACGGTCTTCGTGCTGTTCGGCGGCTCAGGTGACCTCGCCCGGCGGATGGTCCTGCCGGCGTTCTTCGAGCTGGCCCAGCGCGGCATGCTCCCGGAGGAGTGGCGGCTGGTGGGTGCCGGCCGCCGCGACCTCTCGCACGAGGACTTCCGCGCGCACGTGCACGATGCGCTCACCGAGTTCGGGCCCTCCCCCGACGACGGCCCCTGGGAGGAGTTCTCGAAGCGGCTGCGCTTTGCCGGCGGCGGCTTCGACAAGAGCGACCCGGGCAGCCTGCTCGAGGTCCTCGGCGAGGCCCGGGACGAGCTCGGGGCCGGCCCGCAGTACGTCCACTACCTCGCCGTCCCGCCCTCGACATTCGCCCCGATCACCGAGGGGCTGGTGCAGCACGGATTCGCCGCGGGGGCGCGGGTGGTCTACGAGAAGCCCTACGGCACCACGCCGGAGTCCTTCCGGGAGCTGGACAACCTGGTGCTCTCGCTGCTCGACGAGGACCAGGTCTTCCGCATCGACCACTTCCTCGGCAAGGAGGGCACCCAGGACCTCCACGTCCTGCGCTTCGTCAACGAGCTCTTCTCCCAGGTCTGGAGCCGCGAGCACGTCCGGCGGGTGGAGATCGACGTGCCGGAGGAGCTCGACGTCGCCGACCGGGCCGAGTTCTACGACGCCACCGGAGCGGCACTGGACATGCTCGTCACCCACCTGTTCCAGGTCGCCGCCGAGGTGGCCATTGAGCCGCCGGCCAGCCTGACGCCGACCGACCTGCAAGCCGCCCGGGAGTCGGTGCTCGCCTCCTTCCGGCCGCTGGACCCGGCACGGGACGTCGTCCTCGGGCAGTTCGAGGGCTACCGCGACCTGGACGGCGTCGCCGACGACTCAACGACCGACACGTTCGTCGCCGCTCGCCTCTGGGTGGACACCGACCGGTGGCGGGACGTGCCGTTCCTGCTGCGTACCGGTAAGCGGATGGCTCGGAGCGCCCAACGGGTGAGCCTGTGGCTGCGCACGCCCGAGGGGCCGGTCGACGTCATGCCGGACCACGGCAACGTCGTCTCCCTGTCGCTGTCGGGCAGCGGCTCGCTCGACATCTGCCTGGTCACCAAGAAACCCGGGCCGGACCTCGTGCTGGCCCCAGCCCGGACCACGCTGGACCTCAAGCACGTGCCCGGGGGTACACCACTGCCGCCCTACGTGTCCCTCCTCCACGACGTCCTGACCGGCGACAGGTCCCTGTTCACCACGAGCGACGGCCTGGCCGGCGCCTGGGCGGCGTTCGCCCCACTGCAGGAGCGTCCGCCGCGGGTCCACCCGTACGAGCCGGATTCGTGGGGCCCGGCCGAGGCCGGCGCGCTGGCCGGCCCTGACGGCTGGCTGCTGGAACAGCGGGCAGCCGACGAGGCCTGATCGACCGCAGCTCCCCTGTGCCCGGGGCTCCGTCTTCGGGCCACCCGCTCGGCCGGCGGCTGGAGGGTGGACCTCAACGGGGTGGCGTCGGCCGGCGGGCGCCCTTCGTGGCGCGGCGCAGGCGCACGGTGGTGATCCCGACGACTGCGGCGGGAAGCAGCCACCCGGCCGGGAGACCGGCGCGTTGCAGTCCCCCGGTGGTCAGCAGCGCTGCGAGGACGGTGGCCGCGACGGTCCCGTCGTCTCCGACGATGACGTCGATCCAGAACTCGACGAAGGCGTGGATCCAGCGGACGACGACCATCGGAGCCCCTCGGTCGTCGTGGGCCTCGTCGGGCGCGCGGCTCGTCTGGCCCGGCAACTGCCGGCCGCGGACGAAGGAGAGGAGAGCCACGCCGGTGGACGCATAGCCGGCGGCGAGCCACAGCAGCGCCAGCTCACCACCGGGCCAGCTCACCACCGGGCCAGCTGACACCGAGGCCCTGGCCGGCCCAGAGCGTGCCGAAGGCGGCCAGGACGATCACCGCGGCAGCGGCACCGAGCACCGCAGAGCCGAGCGCACCGGAGGCGCCGCCGAGGGCGACCACCATGACGGCGACCTCGAGCCCTTCGAGGGAGACGCCCTTGGACGACAGCACGAAGCCGGTCCAGTCGAACCGTCCGGACCGCAGGTTGCTGTCGTCGACGTCCTCCTCGCCCGGGCCGACCGCCCGTCCCTGCGCGGCGACGCGGAGCACTCCCTTGCGCAGCCACTGCAGCCCGAAGGGACACTGCGCAGCGCCGTGCCGAGCGCGGTGACCAGCGCCGCCAGCACGAGCCCGGCACCGGCGCCGACGAGCGCGGCCCGCCAGGAGCGGGTGCTGCCGACCGCGACGACGATCGCGACCATCTCGGTCACCTCGATGGCGGCGGCAAGGAAGGTGACCGCACCGACGGTGACGTTCGTTGCTGTCCCCCACCAGGTCAGGTGAGCGCCTCGTGCCCGCGCCGGGCGCGGACATCGGGCTCAGGCCGCGTCGCTGCCCGTGGTCCGGTCCCCCCGCACGAAGGCGGCCGGGTCGCTGTCGGTGGCCGCCCCGGCAGCCAGCCAGCGCGCGAAGCCGGCCGGGTCACGACGCTCCAGCTCGTCGAGGGTCTCCTGACGGCGCCGGATGATCTCCTGTCGCGCCGCCGGCTCGACCGGGCGGGCCAGCGCCGACGACGTCTGCAGCCATTCGCTGCCGAGGACGGAGGTCGGCAGGAGGCTGACCGGGGGCTGCCGGTGGCTCAGCCACGCGGCGGCGAGCCCCGGCGCCGGGTCGCCGTCGTCCGTGACGGGAGCCGCGCCGGGCGTTCTCGCACCGGCATGCCGTGCCCGCCAGGTCGTCAGCAGCCACACGGCACCCCCGGTGACGACGGCCAGGCCGCTGACCAGCGCAGCGACGGCCCCACCGGCGAGGACGACGACCCCCGTGACGAGGAAGATGACCGACACCGTCGCCGCGGCCGCCTTCCAGGCCGCCTCGGCCCCGGCGCGGCCGCCGTCCCCGGCGCCGTCCCGGGCGGCGTAGGCCACGCATGCGGCCAGCCCTGCCGTCAGCAGGGCGACCACGAGGACGATTCCGTGCAGCACGATGGTGCCGGCGAGGGCGATGACTGCGCCGCCCACCAGGCCGAGCCCGATCAGCACGCGCACAACGGGACCGCGGGTACTCACGAGGATCCTCCAGGGTCTGCAGAGGGACGAGGTCGGGACAGCGCCGGGCAGGCCCGGTGGGCGCCCGCCGCGCGGATGGGTGTTACTTCGGCCAGGCGTCGCCGACTTGCCGAGGGACGGATCGCAGCTATGTCGGTCACCGCGGCACCGCCGATGACGCGCCCCGTATCCCGCACCGACATCGGCCGTCCCCTTCCGTCGCCCCTGCGCCTGTACCTTCGCCCCCCGTGCGACCGGCGTCGTCCGGTTCAGCCGACGTCGACCCGGACACGGGCCCAGGAGTTGTTGTCGTAGCCGGCGGGGTTCCACAGACTGGCGGGGAACTCGGGCTGGGTCGCGCCGGTGTCGTCCCACGCCCGGGCGGTGATCTCCGCTGGCCCGACGGGCAGGTCCAGGGTGGTGTGCCACAACTGCCACGCCCACGGGCTGGGCGGGTCGTCGACCGCAGCCTGGTTCCAGGTCCCTCCTCCGTCGAGGGACACGTCGACGCGGACGATGGTGCGGCCCTCCGCGGCGAAGGCGTAGCCGATGACGTCGGTGGGCCCGGCGGGCAGGCGCGCGCCGGCGTCGTCGTCGTCGGGACAGAGGATCCCGGAGGTCATGGCCAGTGGCCCCAGGGAGATGCCACGGCCGGGGCCGGGTTCGGCGTCGGGCGGCAGCAGCCGGTAGTCCTCCGCCTGGAAATAGTTCTCCGACGGCTGGGCCTGGACGCTGATGCGCTGCACCCACTTGACGCTGCGGGCACCGATGTAGCCGGGCACGACCACCCGTACCGGCCCCCCGTGGATCCGCGGCAGCGGTGCCCCGTTCATGCCCCAGGCCAGCAACACTTCCCCCGAGCAGGCTTTCGGCAGCGAGATGGAGCCGCCGTACGGCTGCGGCGGGACCACGCTCGGCGAGACGTCCGGGGCGGTGAAGGCGACGTGCGCCGCGCCGGCACCGGGTCCGGCCTCGGCCAGCACGTCGGCGAGGCTGACGCCGGTCCATGCGGCCGTGGAGATGGTCGCCGGCCCCCACGGCACCTGACCCGGGATGGGCCGGACGGCCAACAGCTCGGCCCGACGGTTGCCCGCGCACCCGAGCGTGACCACCTCGGTGCGGAGTGCGAACCGCTGCTGCAACTCGCACAGGGACAGCACCAGCTCCCGATCCACCAGGCCGTCGATGCGCAGCCGCCAGGTGGCCGGGTCGAGGTCCGGAGAGGGGCCGTGGTTACGGCTGTAGAAGGCCTCGGTCGGGGTCAGCGGCTGACCGGCGAGTGCGGCCGGCCGCGGCTCGGCATTGAACGGTTCCTCCTCGTGGACGATCATGTCGTCCCGCTTGCCCCACATGCCCGCTCCCTTCGTCGTCACGCCTGACCACGCCGGTCATTCGCGCGGCCACCCGGCCCCGGGTGAGGACGCCTCCCCGAGGCCGGGGCCGCGGCCGGGCGGTCGGCGGTTTCCGGCGTCCTCAGGATGGGCGGCCGCGACATCGCCCGGCATCGCCGTCAGCCACCACCTGCCGCTCTGGCAGCTGGGGGTTCCAGACTCCGGCTACCTGCAACGCGATGTGCCGGATCGTGGCCGTGCCGCCCAGACGCCGCAGAGCCGACCGCCCGAGGGCGGCCGGCTCTGCGTCTCCTGTCGTCAGCGGTTGCCAGTCGCGGCGCGATGCCGTGAGCAACCGCCTACAGCGGCGACCGGGGTCACCTGTCCGCGGGGTTCAGGGCGCGGAAGGTGAGCCCGGCCAGAGCGCCGGCGAGCAGCTGGGCCAGGAAATAGACCCAGATCGTCGACCAGGCGAACAGGCCGGTGATCGCGGCACCCACGAACACCGCGGGGTTGAAGACCCCGCCGGAGATGCCGCCGACGGCGAAGGCGCCCACCAGGACGGTGAAGCCGATCGCCAGACCGTAGAAGGAGTTGTTCGGGTGGTCCTTGCTCGTGGCGACGTTGAGCACGACGTAGACCAGCGCGAAGGTGAACA